>NZ_JBYNAH010000031.1:0-29848 GCF_059781815.1 Salipiger sp.
CTTCGCGGGTCAGACGCTCGAGCGCGGCTTCATAGAGCTGACGCTCGGAATAGCTCTGCTCGCGCTGGTCGTCGGCGCGGTGCAGGTCGCGCACCACTTCGGCGATGGCGATCAGATCGCCCGAGTTGATCTTCTGCTCGTATTCCTGAGCGCGGCGCGACCACATCGCGCGCTTGACCTTGGCCTTGCCCTTCAGGGTCTTCATCGCCTGACTCACCA
The DNA here is from genome assembly GCF_059781815.1 of Salipiger sp. Taxonomy (NCBI): domain Bacteria; kingdom Pseudomonadati; phylum Pseudomonadota; class Alphaproteobacteria; order Rhodobacterales; family Roseobacteraceae; genus Salipiger; species Salipiger sp. The sequence goes on from NZ_JBYNAH010000031.1 coordinate 220, forward strand.
CGTCGGGCGAGGAGAGCGAGCGCATGCCGATCTCGGTCGCCTTGTGGGTCGGCACCCGAAGGGTCATTTTGTCCTTTTCGAAAGAAATCACAAACAGTTCCAGCTTCATGCCGGCGACTTCCTGCTCCTCGATCGACATGATCTGACCCACGCCATGGGCGGGATAGACCACGTAATCGTTGGGGCGGAATTCGTTCTTCTTGCTCTTGGTCATACAACAGGGTCCTTAGCAGCCAAGCCACGGCTCATCACGACAAGAAAGACGCGGCGACAACAAAAGCGGACGGATATGCGGAGCATCCCGTTCGCCTGAAAACGTCACGTCTTCGATTATTCCCCCGGTCGGTGGCCGACCTGATCTTGTCTGCGTGGCTTCGTCATGTGTGCAAGACACAATAGCACAAACGGCGCCTCTTTCCCAGATTCTTGGCGGAAACAGAGATTTCACGCAAAATCAGGGATTTGCGCAGACATCGAAACGCTTTCGCAACCGCTTTGGCCAGCCAACGGCGAATCGCCGCTCAGCCGCCCTCGCCCGGCGCCTCGGAGAAATACTTCTCCATCTTGCCCGGCTCACCGTCGCGCTCGTCGGCCTCGGGCATCGGATCCTTCTTGGAAATGATCACCGGCCAGAGTTCCGAGTACTTGCGATTGAACTCGACCCACTTCTCCATGTCCGGCTCGGTGTCGGGCCGGATGGCGTCGGCGGGGCATTCCGGTTCGCACACACCGCAGTCGATGCATTCGTCGGGATGAATCACCAGCGTGTTCTCGCCCTCGTAGAAGCAATCCACCGGGCACACTTCGACGCAGTCGGTGTATTTGCAGGCGATACAGTTTTCAGTGACCACGTAAGTCATGGGCAATCATCCGTCAGGGTCTCACGATCAGGGGTCTAGCTAGACCACGTCGCGGGATCATTCAAGCACATCCCTGTGCCGGTCAAGCTGGCGCCGGTCGCGCTTGGTGGGCCGCCCGCCGCCGTCGAAGCGCGGGGCCTGTGGCTCCGGCGCGCGCGGCGCCGGAGGATCGAGGTCTTCGTAGAGCGCCTGTGCCTCGGGGGCCGGGCCGCGCCGCGTGCCGAGGGCGACCACCTTGATCACCCGAACGTCGCGGCCCTGCGAGAAGGTCAGGACATCGCCCGCCCCCACCGAGAAGGCGGGCTTGGCGATCGGCTGGCCGTTGACCCGCAGACCGCCCGTGACGACCTTGGCGGCAAGGCTCCGCGTCTTGAAGAAGCGGGCCTGCCAAAGCCACTTGTCGATGCGCAGCTTGGTCGCCGGCTCCGACACTTACGACTTGCCCTTGAACCCCATGAGCGCCGCGGCGAAGGGGTTGTCCGGGTCGATCTTCTGCTCCTTGCGGGGGCGCGACTCGTAGGACTTGGGGCCCTTGTCGCCCTGCGGCTTGCCGCCCTTGCCCTTCTTGCCGCCGGGGCCGCCCTTGCCACGCGGTGCGCCGCCCTTGCCGCGGGCGCCCTTCTGGCCATCGCGGCCGCCGTCACGCTCGCGGTGACCGCCGTCGCGCTGGCCGCCGCCCTCGCGGCGCGGGCCGCGGTTGTTGCGGTTGCCGGCCCAGGTGAAGGTGTAGAACACTTCGGTCTCGGGGCCCGCCAGCGCCTCGTCGGGCGCGGTGCCGGGCAGCAGCTCTTCTTCCGGCGTCTCGGCGATATGATCGTCGACCTCGACCGCCTCGGGATCCTCGTTGATCGGGGCGAAGCCTTCGTCGTCGATGCTCTCGGAGCCGGTCACCACATCGGCGGCGGCCGGCGTGGCGGACGGATCGGCCATCGCGGCCGGGGTCGCCTCTTCCTCGCGGGCGGCGTCGAAGACCGGCTCGTTCTCGCCTGGCTCACCCGACGGCTCCGAGGTCTCGGTCACGACCTGATCGGCGCGGCGCACCTTCTCGCGCTCGCCCTTCTCGCCACGGTAGCCCAAGCCCTGCATCAGGTCGGCGAACTGCTCGAGCGTCATGCCGGTGATCGACAGCATGTCGGCATTGGCCTCAAAGCCGCCGCGGCTGTCCTGTGCGCGCAGCAGATCGGCGAGGCGCTCCAGCATGTCGATGCGGATGGCGCGCTCGCCCGCCGGACGGTAGCCCGCCAGCGAGTAGTGCTGCATCGGCACGTCGCGGATGTTCGGCACGGTGACGAGCCCCGGCGGCGGCGCCTCGGGGAAGGTGTCGAGATCGTTGAAGAGCGACCACAGCACCAGCCGCAGGCGCGTCGGCGCGGGCTTGAGCAGCAGCGGCATGAAGATGGTGTACTGGCCAAAGCGCATGCCGTGCTTGCGCAGCGCGCCACGGGCGTCCTGGTCGAGCTGCTTGACCTCGTCGGCCACCAGCTGACGCGGCAGGATGCCCATCGCCTCGACCATGCGGAAGGCAAAGCCACGGGCGAGGCCGGTCAGGGTCTCGTCGCGCTGCATGTTGAGCAGCGGCTCGAACAGCGCCGCGATCTTGCGGTCGATGAAGTGCTGCAGACGGCGCTCGACCTTCTGGATCACGTCCGGGCCGGCGGTGTCGTCGACAAAGGCGACGACGCGCGGCTTGAGCGGATCGTCGCCCTTGGCGAGCTTGCCCACCGCCTGGTCGCCCCACATCAGGCCACCCTGCTCGGTGAAATCGATCTCGGTATCCGGCGCGTTGTAGAACCGATCCGCCCGCAGGTGGAAATGCGGCGCGAGCGCCTGAAGCGACGCCTGTTTCAGCGTCTTGGCCTCCTGGCCCGTCGCACCCTGGTCCTGACGGAACCGGAACCCTTCCAGACGACCGACGAATTCTCCTTCGACGGTCACCTCACCCTTGTCATTCACCTCGGCCAAAAGGGCCTCCTTCTGCTTCAACCGCCGGAGCAATACGCTTGTCCGCCGGTCAACAAATCTCTGAGTCAGACGCTCGTGCAGGGCGTCGGACAGTGCGTCTTCTACAGCGCGGGTCGCCTCGCGCCAATGGCTTTCGTCATCGACCCAGCCGCGGCGCTGCGCCACGTAGGTCCATGTGCGGATAAACGCCAATCGCTTCGACAATGTGTCGATATCGCCATCGGTGCGGTCGATCCGCTTGATCTGACGGGCCATGAAGTCCCTCGGGATCTCGCCGCGCTCGTGCAGATGCTGGAAGATAACCTGCAAAAGGCCAGCATGTTCCGCATGGCTGATTCCCCGGAAATCCGGGATCCGGCAGACATCCCAGAGGAGCTGGACCGAGCGCGGATTGCTGGCGCGCGCCCGCACTTCGGCCTCCTGCCCCAGCGTCTTCAGCGCCATCAGGTCGTCGGCCTCGCGCGCCTTGACGAGCCACTCGTCATCGGGGCTGAGCTCGAGCGAATGAACCAGGCCCTGGATCGAGCCGAAATTGAGTTTCGGGTTGCGCCAGTTGAGCTTGCGCAGCGGCGTGAAGCTGTGGCTGGTGATCGCCTCGACCCATTCGTCGGGGATCTGGCCGGCATCGCCGGTGGTGCCGAAGGTGCCGGGCTTCATGCCCCGCCCGGCCCGTCCGGCGATCTGAGCCAGCTCGTTGGGCTGCAGAGGGCGCATCCGGCGGCCGTCGAACTTGGTCAGGCTCGAGAAGGCGACGTGATCGATGTCGAGGTTGAGCCCCATGCCGATGGCGTCGGTGGCGACGAGGTAATCGACCTCGCCATTCTGGTAGAGATCGACCTGAGCATTGCGGGTGCGCGGGCTAAGCGCCCCCATCACCACCGCGGCACCGCCCTTGGTGCGGCGGATCAGCTCGGCGATGGCATAGACATTATCGACCGAAAACCCGACGATCGCCGAGCGCGCTGGCATCCGGCTTATCTTTTTCGAACCAAGATAGCCCAACTGGCTCATCCGCTCGCGACGGATGAACTCGCAGCCCCTGACCAGCGCGTTGATCGGCCCGCGCATGGTGTCGGAGCCGAGAAACAGCGTCTCGTGCAGCCCGCGCATGCGCAGCAGGCGGTCGGTGAAGACATGGCCGCGCTCGGGATCGGCGCAGAGCTGGATCTCGTCGATGGCGACGAAATCGCAGCCCATGCCCTCGGGCATCGCCTCGACGGTACAGATCCAGTACTGCGCCCGCGGCGGCACGATGCGCTCCTCGCCGGTGACCAGCGCCACCACGCCCGGGCCCCGCGCGGCCACGACCTTGTCATAGACCTCGCGGGCCAGGAGCCGCAAAGGCAGGCCGATCATCCCCGTGCGGTGACCGAGCATGCGTTCGATGGCGTAATGGGTTTTGCCAGTGTTGGTCGGGCCGAGAACGGCCGCGATCCGTGCGCGTTGGGGCATGGTGCCGCCCTGTTCCTTCCCTCAGAGGTTCAGATCTCGATGCCCTGGACCTGGCCCGCAAGCCGCTCCAGCGCGTCGGTCACCTCTTCGTCAAACGGTCTGAGTTCCAGTACCTGCGTGTAGGCGTCATATGCAAGCGCCTCGTTGCCAAGCTGCTCGTGGATTGCAGCAACGCCACGCAACGCCCCGAAATGCTGAGGGTTTTCCGCAAGGACATGTTCCAGCGCATCCATCGCCGGGCCGAACATCTCGGCCTGGTAATAGGCCAGCGCCAGCGCGTGCCAGCCTTCGGCAAACTGCGGCGCATGATCGGTGAGCGCGGTCAGGTGCTCGATCGCGGCACCGGTCTCGTTGACCTCGAGCGCGTCGCGCCCGCGCTTCAGCAGCAGGTCCATCGCGGCGGAGCCGGATTTCGACCATTCGAGATAGATCGCCTTCTCGATGCGGTCGGCCTCGGCGGCGCTTTCGGCCGCGCCAAGCTCTTCCAGCAGGTCTCCCGAGGCCGCCTGCGCGAGTGCCGCGACGGGTAGGGAAAACATGACTGTGACGGAAAGTGCCGCCACGATACGTTTGCTCTTGCGTAGGCCCATGCTCATAGATTCCGAGTGTAACCCGAAGAGGCTGGATTGCCAGCACAGGTTTTCGTGAAGGAAGGGATCAGGAATGAGCGAAGTCATTACCGCCGCGGTCGACGCGCTGAACAAGAAGCTGGACGGAGAGGGATTCGACGGTACCGCCAAGTTCGTCATCGAAGACGAAGGCAGCCTCATCATCGACGAGGCCGGGGCCCGCGCCGGTGACGACGACGCCGATGTGACGCTCTCCGCCGATACCGAGACCTTCCAGCAGATTCTCGAGGGCGACCTCAACCCGACCACGGCCTTCATGTCCGGGCGGCTCGCCATCGACGGGGATATGGGCGCGGCCATGCGCCTCGGAGGAGTTCTGTCCTGAGATGATGCTCGACGCGCCCTTTCATGCCGATCTGGCCGAAGGTCCCGCAGGGGCCCGCGCCGTCTGGGCAAGGACTGAAGACAACCTGCGCATCCGGCTGGCCCATTACCCGGGCCCCGAGGCGGCGCAGGGCACCGTGCTGCTGTTTCCCGGCCGCACGGAATATGTCGAGAAATACGGGCGCGTCGCACGCGAATTCGCCGATCTGGGCTATCACACGCTGACCGTCGACTGGCGCGGACAGGGGATTGCCGACCGCATGCACCGCGATCCCCGCGCCGGTCACGTCACGCTGTTTCAGGATTACCAGTTCGACGTCACCGCCATGCTCGAGGCCGCCGAAGAGCTGGGCCTGCCCCGGCCCTTCTATCTCGTGGCGCATTCCATGGGCGGCTGCATTGGGCTGCGCGCCCTGATCGAGGGGCTGCCGGTCGAGGCCGCCGCCTTCACCGGGCCGATGTGGGGCATCCGCATGGCCGCCGCGCTGCGCCCCGCCGCCTGGGCGCTGGGATGGGGCAGCAGCCAGATGGGCATCGGCCATGTCTACGCGCCCTCCACCGGCCCCGACAGCTACGTCGCTACCGTGCTCTTCGAGGACAACCTGCTGACCCGCGATCGCGACAGCTGGGACTACATGCAGCGCCAGGTTCACGACATGCCCGAGCTGCAGCTCGGCGGGCCGTCGCTGCGTTGGCTGCACCAGGCGCTCAACGAATGCCTGACGCTGGCCCGCCTGCCCTCGCCGAAGGTCCCCGCCATCGCCTTCGTCGGCAGCGACGAGCGCATCGTCGACGTGCCGCGCATCGCCGCACGCATGGGCGCCTGGCCCGGGGGCCAGCTCGAGATCATCGAGGGCGGCCGCCACGAGGTGCTGATGGAAGACGCGGTCACCCGCGGGCAGATCGTCACCCGCATGGCCGACCTCTTCTCGAGCTCGCGCAAACACGGCAGCTCCGCCAGCCGCTCGGCCTGATCTGGCCCCCGGCCTCCGCCGCGCTACCCTCTGGCGCATGACAGAGCCGGTCCTCACCTTCACAGACCGCGGCATCTACTGCCCGGCGGGCGATTTCTACATCGACCCGTGGCGCCCGGTCGCACGGGCGCTCATCACCCACGGCCATTCCGACCATGCCCGACCCGGCCACGGCGCCTATCTCGCCACCGAGGCCGCCGCCCCGGTGATCCGGCACCGGCTGGGCGAGATCCCCCTCGACACGATCCGCTTCGGCGAGCGCCGGCAGATCGGTCGGGCCACGGTGAGCTTCCATCCCGCGGGCCACATCCCCGGCTCGGCGCAGATCCGCGTCGAGGTGGGCGGAGAGGTCTGGGTCGCCTCGGGCGATTACAAGCTCGCCCCCGACGGGCTTTGCGAGACGTTTGAGCCGGTGCGCTGCCACGCCTTCATCACCGAATGCACCTTCGGCCTGCCGGTCTTCACCTGGCGCCCGCAACACGAGATCGCCGCCGAGATCAACGACTGGTGGGCATCGACCGCCGCCCAAGGCCGGCACTGCCTGCTCGGCACCTACTCGCTTGGCAAGGCGCAGCGGCTGCTGGCGCTGCTCGATCCCGAGATCGGCCCGATCCTCACCCATGGCGCGGTGGAAAACACCAACGCGGTGCTGCGCGCGCAAGGCTATGCGCTGCCCGACACCCACCACGTCACGCCCGATCTCGACGTCAAGGCGCATCCCGGCGCGCTGGTGATCGCGCCGCCCTCGGCGCTCGGAAGCAGCTGGGCGCGGCGCTTCGGGCGCGCCTCGACGGGCATGGCCTCGGGCTGGATGCGGATGCGCGGGGTGCGCAGGCGGCGCGGGGCGGACCGGGGCTTCGTGCTCTCCGACCATGCCGACTGGCCGGAGCTGCACGAGGCGATCCGGCAAACCGGCGCCGAGCGCATCTTCGCCACCCATGGCTATACCGAGATCTTCGCCCGCTGGCTCAATACCCAAGGCTATCAGGCCGAGGTGGTGCCGACCGAGTTCGGCGGCGAGGAAGACGCTACGGACGCGGCGGAGGACGCCGCATGAAGGCCTTCGCCGCGCTCTTCACCGCCGTCGACCAGAGCACCAAGACCACGGTCAAGACCGCCGCGCTGGCGGAGTATTTCCGCACCGCGCCGGATGACGACCGACTCTGGACCATCGCGCTGTTCTCGGGCCGCCGCCCCAAGCGCGCCGTCACCACCACGCAGCTGCGCGAATGGGCCGCCGAGCGCGCGGAGCTGCCGCTCTGGCTTTTGGAGGAGAGCTATCCGATCGTCGGCGATCTCGCCGAGACCATCGCGCTGCTGCTGCCACCGGCGAGCCGCGACTCGGATCAGAGCCTCGGCCATTGGCTCGCGGCGCTCTCCGACATGCCGTCCCGCGATCTGGACGAGCGCAAGCGCTTCATCCTCGAAGCGTGGGACCAGCTCGACGAGACCGGGCGCTTCCTGTTCAACAAGCTGATCACCGGCGGCTTCCGCATCGGGGTGAGCCGCAAGCTGATGACCCGCGCGCTGGCACAGGCCACCGGGCAGGACGAGGCGGCGCTGGCGCTGCGGCTGATGGGCGACTGGACGCCGCAGAGCACCAGCTGGCACGCGCTGGTGGAATCCCCCGACCCGGAGGAGAACGAGAGCCGCCCCTATCCCTTCTACCTCGCTTACCAGCTCGACGACGGCCCCGAGAGCCTCGGGCCGCCGGAGGATTGGCTGGCGGAATGGAAATGGGACGGCATCCGCGGCCAGCTCATCCTGCGCGGCGGATCGCACCACGTCTGGTCGCGCGGCGAGGAGCTCATGACCGACCGCTTCCCCGAGCTGGCGCGGGCGGCGGATTTCATCCCGCCCGGCCATGTCTTCGACGGCGAGATCGTGGCGTGGGACGGAGCGCAGCCGCTGCCGTTCAACACGCTGCAACAGCGCATCGGGCGCAAGACCGTGCCGAAGAAGCTGCTAAAGGAGGCACCGGTCATCCTGCTGGCCTATGACCTTCTCGAGGCGGATGGGCAGGATCTGCGCAACACGCCCCTGGCCCAGCGCCGCGCCCGGCTCGACGCGCTGCTCGCCGACCTGCCCTCGGATGCGCCGATCCGCCCCTCGCCGCGGCTTGGCTTCGACACGTGGGAAGGGCTGGCCGAGACCCGCGCCACCGCCCGCGAACGCCGCGCCGAGGGGCTGATGCTGAAGCGGCTGGAGGCGCCCTACCTTGCGGGGCGCAAGAAGGGCGACTGGTGGAAGTGGAAGCTCGACCCGCTCAGCGTCGATGCGGTGATGATCTATGCCCAGCAGGGCCACGGGCGGCGCGCCAACCTGTTCACCGATTTCACCTTCGCAGCCTGGGATGGCAACGATCTGGTGCCCTTCACCAAGGCCTATTCCGGCCTGACGGACGCCGAGTTCAACAAGATCACCGCCTGGGTGCGCCGCAACACGCTGCAGCGCTTTGGCCCGGTGCGGCAGGTCAAGCCCGAGCTGGTCTTCGAGATCGCCTTCGAGGGCATCCAGGCCAGCCCGCGCCACAAGTCGGGGCTGGCCCTGCGCTTCCCGCGCATGGCGCGCTGGCGCCACGACAAGCCGGTGCAGGAGGCCAACACGCTGGCCGACCTCCAGGCGCTTCTGGCGGCCTATGGCTGAGGCGAGGCCTCAGCCGCAGGACGCCTCCAGCCCGACCATGCCATTGCCGACGCCAGTCACGGTGACCGAGCAGGCGCCGTCGCCGGTCTCGACCTCAACACTCTCGCCGGCGCCGACCTGCTGGGTCTGCACGCCGTTGACCGCGATGCGCGCCGAAGAGCCATCGCCTGCGAGGCCCGAGACGAAGACCCGCAGCTTGCCATCGGCCAGCATCGCCACCTCGCCGGCGCGGTAGCCGTCCTCGGGCGCCCCGGGCGACGCCGCGCTGCCGCCCGCCTGATCCGAGCCCGCCTCGGCCTCTTGCGAGCCCTCCTCGGCCACGGCCCCGCAATCCGAGCCGAGCGTCGCCTTGCCGCCATCGAGCGCCATCACCGCCACGGTGCAGGACCCGTCGCCCAGCGCCACCTGCGTGGTGCCGCCCGCCCCTAGCGAGGCCGCCTCGCCGTTGACCATCAGCCGCACCGCGCCGCCCGCAGGATCGACCCGCGAGATGAAGGCGCGCACCTGCCCGTCGGCAAACAGCGCCGTCTCGCCGACGCTCAGCGGATCGGTCACCGTCATGCCCTCGGCGCTGGCGCTCTTGCCGCCGGTGGCCCGGGCCGCAACCGCCGCCGCGGCCATCTGCGCCGCTTCCTGCATGCCGCCCGACAGCTCCGAAAGTGCCCCCCGCAGCCCCTCGGCCTGCGATTCCGCCTTTGCCGAGAGATCCTCGAGCCGGCTCTGCATCTCGGATTTCATCGCATCGAGCCGCGCGCCCAGCGCCGCGGTGATGTCTTCGCCACCGTCATCCTCGGACATCGCCGCCTCGAGCGCCGCAATGCGCTCGGACAGACCGTCAAGCGCCGCCTGATGATCCGAGGCCGCCTTGTTCGCCGCTTCCTGCGCCGGCCCCATGGCCCGGCCCACCGCATCGGTGATCTTGCTGCCGTTGATCGCACTGCCGGCGGCGACCCCGCCGAGAAAGCCCAGCACGATGCCCACGGCCCCATAAATGATTGGTTTCTGTGACATGCTTCAATTCCCTCCCATGCTCTGAAATGCGGGTCCGCCCCCTCCAAGGCACACCCGCCTCCGACTTTAGACCAATACCGCCTCCGATCTACGGATTTCCTCCCGCAGGCGGCGATACATAAGTCGCAACTTTCGCAAAAATCGCGGCCACCCGGCCTCGCAGCTTCCCCAGCGTCGCGCGAAGGGGGATATTGGCGGCAACAGGGAGCCTCGCCATGATCCGGACCGCCGTTCTCGCCACTGTCCTCGCCCTTCTTGCAGCTTCTGCCCAGGCCCAGTCCCTGCCCGGTGCCTCGTGGATCACCGGCAGCCTCGACGGCGGCGTGACCGACGCGGTGGATGGCAGCGCCTTCGCCCGCACCGATTTCACCATCCGCCTGCCGGTGCCGCGCAGCGAGACGTTCGCGCTGGAACTGGGCCTTTTCTCGTTCTTCCGCGAGGGCCGCAACCCGCACGAGACCTATGCCGCTCTCGCATGGGACGACCGGCTGCGCATCGGCGTGGTGCGCCCGGCCTATGACAGCGTGCTGCCCTCCCCCTTCGCCCATGTCGCCCCGCATATCGAGGACATCACGCTCGAGAGCGACACCGCCTACACCACCGAGACCGCCCTGCGCCGCACCACCGTGCCGGTTGGCGTGTCATGGACCACCAGCGGCACGCCGCTGCGCTGGGGCCTGTCGCTGCACGACGCCGCCAAGGGCAATTTCCGCGCCATCACGGGCGCTGCCGGGCATATCAGCGGCGACTGGACCGTCGCCGTTGCCGCCGAGGGCGTCTGGCGCCGCGACAGCGGCGACTGGCTCGGACTCAACGCCAAGCTCGGACTGCGCTATGACGGTGCCCGGCTGGGCGCCGGTCTGATCCTGCTGCACCCAGAGGCCAACGAGCGCGACGACGCGCTCGAGATGGACCTGCGCGTTCCGCTCGCCTCCGGGGCGGTGATCTCGGCGCTCGCCCATCTCGAGCAGAACCCCGACCTGCGGCACTACGGCCTCTCCGCCGCGCTGCCGGTGAGCCGCGCCGACACGCTGATGCTCACCGCCACCGGCGGTAGCCTGCAGACGCTCTACGCCGGCCTCACCCACCGGTTCTGACCCATCGCGGCACGCTTTCCCCGCGGCGACCATTGCCATCGCCCCATCCGCGACCCTATGTCAGAGGGAAACTTCTGATGAGGACTCCATGACGAACGCCTTTTCCCATCCCCGCCCCGTCTTCGACGCCAACGCTTCCGGGGGCCGCGACCTCGGCAAGCTGCCGGAATGGGACCTGAGCGATCTCTACGAGAGCGAGGACGCACCCGCGCTCAAGCGCGATCTCGACTGGCTGGAAGACGCCTGCGCCCGCTTCGCCCAGGATTACGAGGGCAAGCTCGCCGGGCTCGACGCCGCGGGCTTCCTCGAGATGGTCCAGCGCCACGAGAAGATCGAGGCGGTGGGCGGCCGGCTGATGTCCTTTGCCGGGCTGCGCTACTACCAGAACACCATGGACAGCGAGCGCGCCAAGTTCCTCTCGGACCTGCAGGAGAAGGTGACGATCTACACCACCCCGCTGGTGTTCTTCACCCTCGAGCTCAACACCATCGAAGACGAGGCCTATGCCGCGCTCTTCACCGCCAATGACGAGCTGGCGCGCTACAAGCCCGCCTTCGACCGCATCCGCGCGATGAAGCCCTACCAGCTCTCCGACGAGCTCGAGCGCTTCCTGCACGACATGGGCGTGGTGGGCGACGCCTGGATGAAACTCTTCGACGAGACCATCGCCGGGCTCACCTTCACCATCGACGGCGAGGAGATGTCGATCGAGGCGGCGCTCAACTTCCTCACCGAGCAGGACCGCTCCAAGCGCGAGGCCGCCGCCCGCGAGCTGGCCCGCGTCTTTGGCGAGAACATCCGCACCTTCGCCCGCGTGCACAACACCCAGGCCAAGGAGAAGGAGGTCATGGACCGCTGGCGCGGCATGCCCTCGGCGCAGATGGGCCGTCACCTCTCCAACGATGTCGAGCCCGAGGTGGTCGAGGCGCTGCGCGACGCGGTGGTCGCCGCCTACCCGCGGCTGTCGCACCGCTACTACGAGCTCAAGCGCAAGTGGCTGGGCCTCGACACCATGCAGGTCTGGGACCGCAACGCGCCGCTGCCGATGGAGAGCGACCGCATCGTCGGCTGGGACGAGGCGCGCGATACGGTGATGCAGGCCTATGCCGGGTTCGATCCGCGCATGGCCGAGATCGCCGAGCCGTTCTTCACCAAGGGCTGGATCGATGCCGGCGTGAAGCCCGGCAAGGCGCCGGGCGCCTTCGCCCACCCCACGGTGACCGACGTACACCCCTACGTGATGCTGAACTATCTCGGCAAACCGCGCGACGTGATGACGCTCGCACACGAGCTCGGCCACGGCGTGCACCAGGTGCTGGCCGCCGGACAGGGCGAGATGCTCGCCTCGACCCCGCTGACCCTGGCCGAGACCGCCTCGGTCTTCGGCGAGATGCTGACCTTCCGCGCCATGCTCGACAAGGCCACCGACCCCAAGGAGCGCAAGGTGCTGCTCGCCGGCAAGGTCGAGGACATGATCAACACCGTGGTGCGGCAGATCGCGTTCTACGATTTCGAGTGCAAGCTTCACGCGGCGCGCCGCGGCGGCGAGCTGACCCCGGACGACATCAACGCGCTGTGGATGTCGGTGCAGGCCGAGAGCCTCGGCCCGTGCTTCGAGTTCATGGAAGGCTACGAGAGCTTCTGGGCCTATATCCCGCATTTCGTTCACTCGCCCTTCTACGTCTACGCCTATGCCTTCGGCGACGGGCTGGTGAACGCGCTCTACGCGGTCTACCAGGAAGACCCCTCGGGCTTCGAGGACAAGTATTTCGACATGCTGAAGGCCGGTGGCTCCAAGCACCACAAGGCGCTCTTGGCGCCGTTCGGACTCGACGCCTCGGATCCCAAGTTCTGGGACAAGGGCCTGTCGATGATCGAGGGCTTCATCGACGAGCTGGAGGCGATGGAGGGCTGAACGCCCTCCCCGCACCGCATGCAAGAGCCGCAGCCCCGCCGCACAAAGCGCTCGCTCAAGGGCCGGACACGCCGCTTTCAGGTGCATGTCCGGCGCCGCGTGCCGCCGGGTCTGCGGCTGGTGCTGGGGCTGTTGCTGATCGGCGGCGGCATCCTCGGCTTCCTGCCGATCCTCGGCTTCTGGATGATCCCGCTGGGCTTCGCGGTGGCGATGCTCGATCTCGTGCCGCTCTACCGCGCCGGCCTGCGCCGCGCCGGGCTGGAGAAGCCCCCCACCGACACAGACCCAAGGTGAGTCTCCGGCGGGTCAAGGATGGCCGCAGGCCACCGCGCCTCGCGCGGCGCCGCAGGCGTCCTTGAGGCGACGGCGACTCACCCCCACCCTCGGCAAGGCGCTCTGAGGGCAGACCTGCCCCTCAGACGCCTCTCGGCAGACCGCCGGCCAGCCCCACAGGCACCACGTCGACAAGTCCATAAGACCCCTCCCACCGGCGCCAACCCGAGACCGCGGCCCACAGGGCCGGGGGCGAGACGACCTGCGCGGGCGCCTTGCGCCCGCTCCTTCAGATCACTGCCGCGCCAAAATCACTTGAGCTGGGAATCCTTCGAGCCGCGCCGGTTGATCCCCCCACGCGCTTGCCGCACCCCATCGCGCTCCTGCTGGCAGTCGATGCAGAGCTTGACCCCGGGGATCGCCAGCCGGCGCTTCTCGGGGATCTCCTCGCCGCATTCGGCGCATTCGGCCAGGCTCTCGCCCACCGGCGCGCGGCGCGCCCGCATGCGTTCGAGTTCTTCCGAAATCGACGCCTCGATCTGTTCGCTCACCGCCCCGTCGCGGCTCCAGCCTCCGGCCATGGCACACTCCTTTTGCAACAAAAAAGATAGGCTTCACCGGGCGCTCTGACCAGCCCTGTTGACTTCGCCTGCGCCGCGCTATCTCACCTTGTCAAAGGAGTGCCCGCATGATCCGCGTTCTCGTCACACTCGCAGCCCTGATCTTGCCCCTGCCCGCGCTTGCGGCACAGGGCTTCAGCTTCGGCAACATCGATGGCGGCGAGCTCACGCTCGAGAGCTGGCGCGGCCAGCCGGTGCTGGTGGTCAACACCGCCTCGCGCTGCGGCTTCACCGCCCAATACGACGGGCTGCAAGAGCTTTACGATACCTACCGCGACCGCGGGCTGGTGGTCGTGGCCGTGCCCTCGAACGACTTTCGGCAGGAACTCGGCACGGAGGCCGAGGTCAAGGATTTTTGCGAGCTGAACTTCGATCTCGACCTGCCGATGACCACCATCACTCACGTGACAGGCTCGCAAGCCCACCCGTTCTACCAATGGTTGGCACAACAGGGGTTTTCACCGTCTTGGAATTTCAACAAGGCGCTGATTGCCCCCGACGGCAGTTTCGTCGAGGGCTGGGGCGCGGCCACGCGCCCCATGTCCGCGGCGATCACGTCACGGGTGGAAGCGCTGCTCGACTGACCGCTCAGGCGGTCTCGCGGGTCAGCAGCGCATAGATCTCATCCTTCAGCAGGGCGCGTTCCTTGCGCAGGTCGTTCTCGGCCAGGCTGTCCATCGGCTGCACGAAGGTCTCGACCCGGTGCACCTCGCGGTTCACCTCGTGATAGCGCGCCGCCAGATGCGCAAAGCGCTTGTCGGAGGCTTTCAGCTCCGAGATCCGGTCGGCAAATTCGGGAAATTCCTTGGCGAGCTCGTGCGGGACGTGGGACATGCTCTGTCTCCTCCTTCTTCTTCGGGTCGTCTTCTTCGGGTCGTCTGCCCGCCCGGGGCCGTGATGGCCGGGACGCGGGAGCACAGGCTGGCATGGCTCTCGCGTCGCCAGCCTTGACCCGGATCAAACTGAAGGAATTTTCCCGTCGCCGTTTCCCTAGCGCTTTGCCCGGCGCCAGCCGGCGGCACGGGCCTCGACCTCGGAGCAGAACCAGCGCTCGCCCTTGCCGGGGCTGATGCGGGTGGCGCCGTAATTCTCCTGCCCCGGAACGTGGTAGATCCGCACGCCCTTGCTCGAGATGTTGCCCTTAATGGCGCAGCCCTGCGGCGCGCCGGCGCTGTTGGCGACCGCCTTTCCCTTGCGGGCATCCGCCCGGAACGCCGCCGGCGCCTGCACCCCGGTGCCGTGCAGGCCCAGCTCGCGCACCGCCGCGCGTTTCTCGTCGAGATCATAGTCCATCGCGTAGCGCCGGTAGGCAAAGGCCAGCCCGTCGCGCACCATCTCGCGCCCGATGTCGCGGCCTCCGATCTCGCAGCGCGCCACGGCGCGGCCATAGCGGTCGGTGTCGAGCGTCTCGCAGCGCGCCTGCCGGCCCTCGTAGCGCGCACGCGCCTCCTGCGAGACCCACGCCCCGCAAGACCACATCGGCGCGCCGTCACCGCCGCACATCTGCTTGGCCTCGGGCGCGTCGATGCCGTGCAGCCGCACCCGCGTGCCGCCCACGTCGAGCGTATCGCCATCGATCACATGCACCCGCCCCGAAGGCCCCGCGCTCGTCGCAGCGCCGGCCAGCACCAGGAAAACAATAGAAAATATCTGTCTCATCACGCCGATCTAGCGGGCGATTCTGGCGAATCTCGGGCAGTCGTTGCAAAGCCCCGCGAGACCGTCGCGGCACAGGCCGATCCCCGCGTCGGGCAGCCCCGGAGTCCCGTCTTGCACCACCCTGCCCCGGCACGATAAAGCAGGCCGCACTGTTTATCTCTGCGGAGCCCGCGTGACCCGTTACCTCGCCCCCCTGCTCTTTGGCCTGATCGGTGCCGGCATCCTTGTCGGTCTCGGCCTGTGGCAGCTGCAGCGGCTGGACTGGAAACTCGGCGTGCTGGCCGATATCGAGGCCCGCATCGCCGCCGATCCCGAGCCGCTCCCCGTCATGATCTCGCCCACCGAGCAGCGCTACCAGCCGGTGGCGCTCAGCGGCGAGATCCTGCCCGGCGAGGCCCGCGTTCTGGTCAGCCGCAAGATGATCGGCGCCGGCTACCGCATCGTCTCGCCGTTCCGCACCGACGATGGCCGGCTGGTCCTGCTCGACCGCGGCTTCACCGGAGACGCCATGAAGGACGCCGTCCGTTATACCGGCCCGGCCGAGATCATCGGCAACCTGCACTGGCCCGACGACCGCAATTCCTCGACCCCCGAGAACGACGTGGCCGCCAATATCTGGTTTGCCCGCGATATCGGTGCGCTGGCCGAGGCGCTGCAGACCGAGCCGCTTCTGGTCATCGCCCGCGAGATTTCGCCCGGCGACCCGCAAATCGAGCCGCTGCCGGTGGACACCAGCGGCATTCCCAACGATCACCTGCAATATGCCCTCACATGGTTCTCGCTGGCCGTGGTGTGGCTCGTCATGACCGCCTATTACATCGTGCGGCTGAAAAAGACCGGAGAGACCTGATGCGCTACATCTCCACCCGCGGACAGGCGCCCGCGCTGAGTTTCGAAGAAGCCATGCTGTCGGGCCTCGCCCGTGACGGCGGGCTCTACGTGCCCGAGACCATCCCGACCATGTCGCCGGATGACATCCGCGCGCTGCACGGGCTGAGCTACGAGGAAACCGCGTTTCGCGTGATGCGGCCCTTCGTCGGCGACGGCTTCACCGACGAGACCTTCGGCGACCTGATTTCCAAGGCCTATGCCGGCTTCGGCCACAACGCCCGCGCGCCGATGGTGCAGCTGGCGCCGGGGCACTTCCTGCTCGAGCTGTTCCACGGCCCGACGCTGGCCTTCAAGGACTTCGCGATGCAGCTGATCGGTCAGCTCTTCGAGGAAGCGCTGACCCGCCGCGGCGAGCGCGTCACCATCGTGGGCGCGACCTCGGGCGATACCGGCTCGGCGGCCATCGAGGCCTTCAAGGGGCTCGACGCGGTCGACGTGTTCATCCTCTACCCGCATGGCCGCGTCTCGGAAGTGCAGCGCTGCCAGATGACGACGCCCACCGAGGCCAACGTGCACGCCCTCGCGCTCGACGGCCATTTCGACGACTGCCAGGCCAAGCTCAAGGACATGTTCAACGATTTCGCCTTCCGCGACGAGGTGCGGCTCGCGGGTGTGAACTCGATCAACTGGGCGCGGGTGCTGGCGCAGGTTGTCTACTACTTCTCCGCCGCCGTCTCGCTCGGCGCGCCCGACCGCAAGGTGAGTTTCACCGTGCCCACCGGCAATTTCGGCGACATCTTCGCCGGCTACATCGCCAAGCACATGGGCCTACCGATCGACCGCCTCGTGGTCGCCACCAACCAGAACGACATCCTGCACCGCTGTCTGTCCTCGGGCGATTACAAGACCTCCGAAGTCTTCCCGTCGATCTCTCCGTCGATGGACATCCAGGTCAGCTCGAATTTCGAGCGCGCGTTGTTCGATGCCTATGGCCGCGACGGCAGCGCCGTGGCGCAGCTGATGGACGAGCTGAAATCCGGCGGCGGCTTCCATGTCAGCCAGGGCGCGCTGCAGGGCCTGCGCGAGCATTTCGAAAGCGGCCGCGCCTCCGAGGACGAGACGCTGGCGACGATCCGCACCGCCCATGACAGCATGGGCGAGCTTCTCTGCCCGCACTCCGCCATCGGCGTGAAGGTGGCCGACGAGCACCGGGACCCGGCAACGCCGATGGTCACGCTCGCCACCGCCCATCCGGCGAAATTCCCCGATGCGGTGGAGCAGGCCAGCGGCATCCGCCCGCCCCTGCCCGAGCGCATGGCCGATCTGTTTGACCGGCCCGAGCGCGTGACCCGCGTGGCCAACGATCTCTCCGCCCTCGAAACCCTGATCCGGGAGCGTATCAACAAGTGACTGTCGAACTGACCACCCTGAAGAACGGCCTGCGCATCGTCAGCGAGCGCATGGACGGGCTGCAATCCGCCTCGATCGGCGTCTGGGTCACCGCCGGTGGCCGCAACGAGCGCATCGAGCAGAACGGTGTGGCGCATTTCCTCGAGCACATGGCCTTCAAGGGCACCAAGACCCGCTCGGCGCTGCAGATCGCCGAGGCGATCGAGGATGTGGGCGGCTATATCAACGCCTATACCTCGCGCGAGGTCACGGCCTATTACGCCCGCGTGCTCGAGAACGACACCAAGCTGGCGCTCGACGTGATTGCCGACATCCTGCGCAACCCGGTCTTCGACGAGCGCGAGATCGAGACCGAGCGCCACGTCATCCTGCAGGAGATCGGCCAGGCGCTCGACACGCCCGACGACGTGATATTCGACTGGCTGCAGGAGCGCGCCTACCAGCAGCAGCCGCTGGGCCGCACCATCCTCGGCGAGGCCGCCAATGTGCGCGGCTTCGGCAAGCGCGATCTGGAAACCTTCGTCGACGAGCATTACGGCCCCGAGCAGTTGATCATCTCGGCGGCGGGCTCCGTCGATCACGAGGCGCTGGTGGAACAGGCCGAGGCGCTGTTCGGCGATATGGGCTCGCGCAAGGCCAAGGAGCCCGAGACCGCGCGCTTCACCGGCGGCGAGATCCGCCGCGAGAAAGAGCTCGAGCAGGCGCATTTCGCGCTCGCCTTCGAGGGCCCCGGCTATCGCGATCCGGGCTTTTACACCTCGCAGATCTATTCCATCGCGCTTGGCGGCGGCATGTCCTCGCGGCTGTTCCAGGAGATCCGCGAGAAGCGTGGCCTGTGCTACACGATCTTCGCCCAGAGCGGGGCCTACGAAGATACCGGGCTGATGACGGTCTATGCCGGCACCAGTGGCGACGAGCTTGGCGAGCTGGCCCATCTCACCATCGACGAGATGAAGCGCGCCGCCGACGACATGTCGCCGGAAGAGATCGCCCGCGCCCGCGCCCAGATGAAGGCCGGGCTGCTGATGGGGCTGGAGAGCTCGTCGTCGCGGGCCGAGCGCATGGCGCGCATGGTGCAGATCTGGGGCAAGGTGCCGCCCATCGAGGACACCGTCGCCAAGATCGACAACGTCACCACCGGCGACGTGCGGCTCTTCGCCGAGCAGATGGCGGCCTCCGCCCCGGCGGCGCTCGCGCTCTACGGCCCGGTGGGCAAGGCGCCCGATCTGGCCGCGCTGCAGGCACGTCGAGCCGCCTGATGCTCGGACGGCGGCGCAGGTTCCGGCTCGACACCGAGCGTCTGGTGCTGCGGCCGCCGCAGCACGGCGATTTCAACGCCTGGGTCTCGCTGCGAGTCGAGAGCCAGGCCTACCTGACGCCCTGGGAGCCGTCCTGGGCGCAGGATCACCTGACCCGGCGCGCCTTCACCAACCGCGTCTACTGGGCCAATCGTTCGATTGCCGGGGGTACAGCCGTCCCGCTGTTCATTTTCCGCCGCGAGGACGAGCAGCTTCTTGGCGCCATCACCCTCGACAACATCCGCCGCGGCCCGGCGCAATCGGGGGTGCTGGGCTACTGGACCGGCCAGCCCTTTGCCCGTCAGGGCTATATGCGCGAGACCATCGCGGCGCTGGTGCACCACGCCTTCGAGCGGCTCGACCTCAGCCGCATCGAGGCCGCCTGCCTGCCCGAGAACGTCGCCTCGCGCGGGCTGCTCGAGCGTTCGGGCTTCAAATACGAGGGCGTGGCGCAGAGCTACCTGCAGATCAACGGGCGCTGGCGCACCCATGTGCTCTATGCCGCGCTGCGCGGCGATCGGCGCGGCAAGACGCAGGTCGGCTGAGCGCGCTCAAGCCCTGCCCCGCCCTGCCCGCGCCTTGGGCGGTGGTGCGACCGTCCGCGCGCAAAGCCTGACCCTACGGAAATGTCAGGGGACAGCGGCGGCTTCCCTGATAGGCTGGTCTCACGCAACAAGGAGACCCGCCCATGCTGCGCCATGCGCTCGCCCTCGGACTTGCCCTTTTCACCACCGCCCCGGCGCTAGAGGCCCAGCAGGCCCGCCAGCCCTCGCATTGCATCGCCATCGCCGATGCGGCGCCGGGGCTGCAGTATCTCCACAAGGCCGCCTGGACCGATCCGGTGCCGGAATACTCGGTGCGCATCCGCTACCTGTCGCATGCCAGCTTCCTGATCCAGACCGTCGGCGGGCTCGAGGTCGTCACCGATTACACCGGCTTCATCGGCAACACCGACCTGATCCCCGACATCGTCACCATGAACCACGCTCACGGCACCCATTGGACCGCGACCCCCGATCCGGCGATCCCGCATGTGCTGCCCGGCTGGGGACCGTTCGGCGAGGGCATCGAGCACCATCTCGATCTTGGCGAGATGCTGGTGCGCAACGTCTCGACCGACATCCGCTCGGCGATGGGCGGGGTCGAGGAGAAGGGCAATTCGATCTTCGTCTTCGAGGTGGAGGGGCTCTGCATCGGCCATCTCGGCCACCTGCATCACGAGCCCAACGATGCGCAATACGCGGCCCTCGGGCGGCTCGATGTGCTGATGGTGCCGGTGGATGGCGGGCTGACCGTGCCGCTTGCCACCATGATCGACGTGGTCGACCGGGTGAAGAGCTCGATCATCCTGCCCATGCACTGGTTCTCGGGCTATTCGCTCAACGCCTTCCTCGAAGGGGTCTCGGACCGCTTCATGATCGACCGCCGCAATGGGCCCGAGATGGTGGTCAGCCTGCGCGACCTGCCCTCGCGCCCGACGGTGGTGGTGCTGCAGCCGATGCCCCTGCGGGAATAGCGGCGCGCCGTTCGGCAGGGGGCCCAAATCTTTCTGCGAAAGATTTGCCGGCGCCCCGACCGGCCCGCCCCTTGGCTTCGGGCGGAAAATCGGCACAGTCGGCGCCGAAAGGATCCCCCATGCCCCTCATGCCCGCCGACGACCGCTTTGCCGAGACCCTCGCCGCCCGCCTGCCCGAGAACACCCTGCGCCGCGCCGAGCCGCGCTATCTCGAAGAGCCGCGCGGGCGCTGGCGGGGCAGCTCGGGGTGGGTCGCCCTGCCGCGCAACGCCGAGGAGGCCGCGATCATCCTGCGCGCCTGCAATGAGGCCCGCGTCGGCGTCGTGCCCTATGGCGGCGGCACCGGGCTGGTGGGCGGACAGGTGGCGCAAGATGGCCCCGCGCCGCTGCTCGTCTCGATGGAGCGCATGACCGCGATCCGCGCGGTCTACCCGCAGGAGAACGTGCTGATCGCCGAGGCCGGCGCGGTGCTGGCCGACGTTCAGGCGGCCGCGCGCGAGGAGAACCGGCTCTTTGCCCTGTCGCTGGCCTCGGAAGGCACCGCGCGCATTGGCGGTCTGCTCTCGACCAATGCCGGCGGCGTCAACGTGCTGCGCTACGGCAATGCCCGCGAGCAGGTGCTGGGGCTCGAGGCGGTGCTGCCCGAGGGCACGATCTGGCACGGTCTGAAACGGCTGCGGAAGGACAACACTGGCTACGACCTGCGGCATCTGCTGATGGGCGCCGAAGGGACGCTGGGGCTGATCACCGCCGCCGCGCTCAAGCTCTCGCCGGTGCCCGCCGCCACCGGCACCGCGCTCTTCACCGTGGCAAGCCCCGCCGCCGCGCTTGACCTGCTGGCCATCGCCCGCGACCAGCTTGGCGAGGGCATCAGCGCCTTCGAGCTGATCTCGCGGCAGGGGCTGGAGTTCCTGACGGAGAAACTGCCGGACGTGCGCCAGCCCTGGCCAGAGGCTCCGGACTGGTGCGTGCTGGTCGAGCTGGGCCTGTCACGCGGGCTCGACCCCGAGGCGGCGCTGGAAGAGCTTTTCGGCACCGCGCTCGAGGCGGGTCTGGTCAGCGATGGCCTGGTGGCGCAGTCCGAGCAGCAGCGCGCCGAATTCTGGGCCATCCGCGAGCGCATCCCCGAGGGCAACAAGGCGATCGGCGCGATCTCGTCGCATGACATCTCGCTGCCGCTCGGGCTGGTGCCGGAGTTCATCGAGCGCGGGGCGCCCCGGCTGGCGAAGGTCGGAGATTTCCGCATCAACTGCTTCGGCCATCTCGGCGACGGCAACCTGCACTACAATGTCTTCCCCCTGCCCGGTCACAGCAAGGACGACCACGTTCACCAGCGCGAAGAGATCAAGCGCACGGTGCATGATCTGGTGCACGAGATGGGCGGCTCGGTCAGCGCCGAGCACGGCATCGGGCGTCTGAAGGTCGAGGATCTGGAGCGTTATGGCGATCCGGCGAAGCTCGCGGCGATGCGGGCGATCAAGGCGGCGCTCGATCCCAATGGCATCATGAACCCCGGCGCGGTGCTGCGCGGCTGAAGAAAATTCCTGCGAAGTTTCTTCGGCCCAAGATTTCTCGTACGAAAAATCTTGGGCAGGCTTCAGTTCGCCGACACCCGGAAGACGCAACCGTCCGAGATCAGCTCGGGCGGTGTGAGGCAGAGGCCGCGCGCCACGCTGAACGCCGCCAGCACCTTGGGCACATAATCGCGGGTCTCGGCATAGGGCGGCACGCCCTTGTGCTTGGGGATGGAGTTCTCGCCGGCATTGTAGCCCGCCAGCACCAGAATAGGATCGCCGTCGAAGGTTTCCATCAGGAAATCGAGGAAGGCGACGCCGCCGCGGATGTTCTGCCCCGGGTCGAGCGAATCCGAAACCCCGAAACGGGCGGCGGTGGCGGGCATCAACTGCATCAGCCCCTGCGCACCTGCACCGCTCACCGCATCCGCGCGGCCCGACGACTCGACCGCCATCACCGCCAGCGCCAGCGCCGGCGACACGCGGGTGCCCACCGTCGCCTTGAGAAGCTCCACGCCATAGGACGAGGCCATGGTCTGCAGATCCTGCAGACGCGGTGCGGCCACACCGTATCCCTGCGGCGGGGTCGAGAGCTTGATCAGCGTCGGCTCGAGCCGCCCGGGTCCGCTATCGGCAAGCGCCGGAGAGACCGCATCCCAGAACCAGCTGTAAGAGCCGCTGCCGCTGGCGCGGCCCGAGGCCGCCGCAACCGCAGGCTCTGCGGTCGAGGCCGGAGCCGGCCGCGGTTTCATCGGAGCCGGTGCGATCTGAACCGTGATCCGGCGCTTGGTGCCTGGCTTCGGCGGCGTGACCCGTTTGGCGGAGAACTCCGGAAACGGTGCCGGCTGATCTGCCGCAAGCCCGGCGGCGCTCATCACCGCCACGAAAACCGTGGCCGTCATCATACGAAACATTTTTGGACCTGCCTCTGGTCTCTGCTCTTTTGCGGCAGTCTCTCATGCCTTCGCCATTCGACCAAGACGATCGCGAGAATCGGCCCCGGGACGTGCCATTTTCGCCCGGAGCGGCAGCAACACCCGCACAGCGGGAAAATTGATACCGCAGTTTTTATTGCAATATCATCGACATGGCTCCGCCCGAATGTTTCCTCCTCCCTCCTGAAAAGAAACCAATTGCGCCAAATTCGTGCCCGAATCCGGGGGCTATATAAGCTCATACCGCAACGGACGGGGCAACGAGAGAGACCCCAAGGCACCGGCGCGGTGAGTGAGTAACCTTAGACCAGTACTTAATACTACGGAGAGAGACATGCTGAACTTCATCAAAAACTTCCGCGCAGACGAAGACGGTGCCGTGACGGTTGACTGGGTCGTGCTGACCGCAGCTGTGGTCGCAATGGCGATCGGTGCCTACACCACCATCAAAGACAACTCCGACAGCATGATCAGCGCCGCTGGCAACGCGATCGCTGCTGAGCAGGCCAACCTGTTCTAATCACGTCGGACGATCTGGATTTCTTGCCCACCGGTCGGCCTGACGGTCGGTGGGCAGATCCGCCCCCAACGCCAGTTCTCACGAGTTATCCCTTGGAGGGTTCCAGATGTTCCAGCGGCTGAAGACCTTCACCGAGAGCGAGGACGGCGCGATCACCGTCGACTGGGTGGTCCTGACCGCCTCTGTCGTCACCCTCGCCGCGATCTCGTTCTACCAGATCCGCGACAACAGCGCGAACCTGGAAGCTGCCGCAGGCAATGCCGTCGCGGCGGAACAGGCGCGGCTCTTCCCGGACTGATCCGGAACAGGACAGCCCACAACAATGCCAGCCGCTTCGGATCGAGGCGGCTTTGTCATTTTGGCCTCACCGTTTCCATCGCCCGCAAAGTGCTGCGCGACGGGCCAGAATTGGCCACATTCCCCGGCTAATCATCGGGATCAGGATCTGAGATCGCCCCGGGCCACAGGCGGCCCGAGATCAGGCGAAAACACGAGAGGTAACACGTATGCGACTGGTATTCGGACTTGTACTGCTGGCGGGTCTCGCCCTTGCGGGCTTTGCCGTGCACCTCGCCCAGAAGCAGTTCGGCGCCTATCAGAACGCGCTGCAGGAAGAGCGCCAGAAGGCGACCGAGGCGGTTCCGACCGGACGAATCTACGTCATGGCCCGCCCCATCGCGCGCGGCGAGATCCTGACCCCGGACGCGGTCAAACTGGCGCCCTGGCCGATGGAGATCATGCCCGAGGGCGTGTTCACCGAAAAGCGCCCCCTCTTCGTCGAAGGTGAAGCGCCTCGCGTCGTGATCAACGCCATGGACAAGTTCGACGCCGTCCTCGCCGGGCGCGTCAGCGAGCCGGGCGGCGATGCCGGCCTGACCTCGCGGCTCGAGCGCGGCGAGCGCGCCTTCGCCATCAAGGTCGACGTGGCCACCGGCGTTTCGGGCTTCCTGCGCCCGAGCGACCGGGTCGACATCTACTGGACCGGCCGCGTGCCCGGCAACGATCCCAACCTGCCGCAGGGCGATGTCACCAAGCTCATCGAGACCGGCGTGCGCCTGATCGCCGTCGACCAGACCGCCGAGTCGGAATCCTCGAGCCCGACCATCGCACGCACCGTCACCGTTGCGGTCACGCCGCAGCAGGTCGCCGGCCTCGCGCAGGCGCAAAGCACCGGTCGTCTGTCGCTGTCGCTGATGGCTGCGAACGATGAAACCGTCGCCGAAGCGATCGAGGTCGACCAGCGCGCCCTGCTCGGGATCACCAAGCGCGAGCAGAAAGCCGAGCAGAAAACGCTCGAAGTCTGCACCACGCGCCTGCGCCGCGGCTCGGAAGTGGTCGAGATCCCGATCCCCTGCACGAACTGAGCCTTTTCAAATACTTGGTCCGGGGCGCCCCAGAGCGCCCCGCGATCTGTCTGGTGCCCTGAAAACAAGCGCTGTTGCGCCCACCCCACATCAGCGGTGCGGCTGAAACCATTGATTCTTGCATAAAAACCCAAACTGGCGCACAGTCGCCCGCAAAGTGGGCAGAAAAGACCCGCATCCGAGGCGTGATCGAAAGGCAGGTCACATGACATTCGAGAATACCCTCAAGGCGGCCCTTCTCGGGCTGGCCCTGGCCGCTGGTCCGGTCGCACAGGCAAGCTGGGCCGAAAGTCTGCGCGTGGTGCAGACCGGCACCGAAAGCGTGCTCAGCGTTCCGATGAACCGCGCCGTGGTGGTCGAAAGCGACCTGCCCTTCGCAGAGCTCTCCATCGCCAACCCGGCCATCGCCGACATTTCCTCGCTGTCCGACCGCACCATCTATGTGCTCGGCAAGACCCCGGGCACCACAACGCTCACCATTCTCGACGGCAACGGCCGGCTGATCACCAATGTCGACGTGCGCGTCGCCGCGGACGTGACCGAATTCAAGGAACGGCTGCGCCAGATCCTGCCCAATGAACCCATCGAAGTGCGCACCGCCAATGACGGCATCGTGCTCTCGGGCACGATCTCGAGCGCGCAGAAGCTGCAGCGCGCCCTCGACCTTGCCGAACGCTACGCCCCCGAGCGGGTCTCGAACCTGATGACCGTGGGCGGCGTGCAGCAGGTGATGCTGAAGGTGCGTTTTGCCGAGATGCAGCGCTCGGTCGCCAAGAACCTGCGCTCATCCCTGTCGGTCACCGGCACGCTGTTCGGCAACGACGAAACCACGCTCGCAAGCCAGAGCGGCACCCTGATCGGCCAGTCGGTCAGTGACTCGGTCACCGTCAACGACGACACCGAGGGCGCCTTCCTGCTGGGCTTCAACAGCGGCGGCCTGCAAGTGGGAATCCTGCTTGAAGCCCTTGAATCGAAGGGCATTTCGCGCACCCTCGCCGAGCCGAACCTGACCGCGCTCTCGGGCCAGGAAGCGCGGTTCCTTGCCGGCGGCGAATACCCTGTCCCGGTGTCGCAGGACGATGGCACCACGATCGTCACCTACAAGCCCTTCGGCGTCGAGCTGAACTTCGTTCCGCGCGTCGTCGACGGCGACCTGATCAACCTCGAGCTCGAGGCGGCGGTGTCGTCCATCGACTCGGCCAACGGCATCACCACCGGCGAGATCACCATCGACGCCTTCCGGCGCCGCGAGACCTCGACCACGGTCGAGATGCGCGACGGCGAGAGCTTTGCCATCGCCGGCCTGCTGCAGGACGACTTCCGCGACCTCAACGGCCAGGTGCCGTGGCTCGGCGACATCCCGGTGCTGGGCGCCCTGTTCCGCAGCGCCGAATACGAGCGCGAGCAGTCCGAACTGGTGATCATCGTGACCCCGCATCTCGTGACCCCGACCCGGGGCGAGGTGCTGGCGCTGCCCACCGACCGCGTGCGCCCGCCCACCGAAAAGGACCTGTTCCTCTACGGCCGGACCGCGTCTGACAGCCGGCGGCCGCAATCCGGAGGCGCGGCGGAAGTCGCGAAGCAGGATTTCACCGGCTCCTACGGCTATGTAATGGACTGAGATGAGGACGGGTGCGATGACGGGGCGTAGCAAGATGATCAGGATCGGCCTGGCGGGCCTCGGGCTCTGCCTCCTCTCTGCCTGCGGCTCGAGCCAGTGGCGTCAGGAAGCCGGCAGGGTTGTCGATAGCGGCAATTTCGGCAACGCCACGATGAACAACACCCAGTTCCAGAACGGCGAACGCAACTACGTGGTCGATCTTGGCGAGCGCTTCGCCGAGGAAGTGCCGACGATGGTCACCTTCGCCTTCAACAGCGCCCAGCTCGACAACGGCGCCCGCGCCACCCTGCGCGAGCAGGCCAGCTGGATCCGTCAGT
Organism: Salipiger sp.; assembly: GCF_059781815.1. Classification (NCBI taxonomy): domain Bacteria; kingdom Pseudomonadati; phylum Pseudomonadota; class Alphaproteobacteria; order Rhodobacterales; family Roseobacteraceae; genus Salipiger; species Salipiger sp. Next base: position 26,968 of record NZ_JBYNAH010000031.1, read on the forward strand.
TCCCCGAAGTGCGCTTCCGCGTCTACGGCCACACCGACCTTGTCGGGTCGCCCGCCTACAACAAGCGCCTCGGCATGGCGCGCGCGCAGGCAGTGGTGGCCTATCTGGCGTCGCAGGGCATTTCGCGCTCGCGCCTCGAGGCGGTGGTCTCCTATGGCGAGACCCAGCCGCTGATCGTCACCAGCGAGCGCGAGCGCCGCAACCGGCGCACCGTGACCGAGGTGTCGGGCTTTGTCGCCTCGCATCCGACGGTGCTCGACGGCAAGTATGCCGAGGTGATCTATCGCGAATATATCCGCAGCGCAGAGCCCGCCAGCGGCCTGAGCGGGATCTCGGGATCCGAGCTCTCGACCGAGAGCTAATCGCCTTTCGCTGCGACTGATCGTCCAGCAATACCGTACAATTACGGTTTTTCGGCCCAAATGTCGCCCACATTCTGAGTGAATTTACTCTCAACGGGACAGCTGCGCCACGCGACTCGCCGCAGCGTCCCGGCGATGGGAAAAGGTATGTGTTCTGTCTTTCCTGTCACGCCGGGTGTCCCCAAGAAGGCAAAGGATGACAGGCAAATGACGAGTATGACCGCTGTACAAAGTGACCCGAGCCCGATTGTCGCCTGCACGATCAGCCGGAACGTGCAGAATTTCGATCTTCTCATCGAAGATATGGAAGCGCTGCTTGGCGAGGGTTGGGGCGATCTCGGGTTCGGCGAGGCGCTGGCCTTTCTCGGCCAGCCCGATGCCCAGGAGCTTGAATTCGTCGCCATGGCCATCGACGAGGAGGACGAGGACGACCTCGGCCTGATCTCGGATGTGATCGGCGCCGCGAAGGCGCGCGACATCAAGGTCGTGCTGATCGCCGAGGATGTCACCCCGGCCGCGCTGCACCAGCTTTTGCGCCGGGGCGCCGACGAGTTCGTCCCCTACCCGCTTCCCGAAGGCGAGCTGGCCTCGGCGGTCGACCGGATGCGCCGCGCCGCGGTGATCGCGGAAGCGGCGGAGCAGGGCGTCAAGCTCTCCGGCGATGGCGACGGCGTGCTGATCGCGGTGCAGGGCATGTGCGGCGGCTGCGGCGCCACCAATTTCGCGGTCAACCTCGCCTGGGAACTGGCCAACGTCACCAAGGAGCGCGCCCCGCGCGTCTGCCTGCTCGACTTCAGCCTGCAGTTCGGCTCCGTCGCGACCTATCTCGACCTGCCCCGCCGCGAAGCGGTGCTCGAGATGCTGAGTGACGTGGAGTCGATGGATGGCGAGAGCTTCGGCCAGGCGCTGGTGAGCTTCGAGGACAAGCTGCAGGTTCTGACCTCGCCCGCCGACCTCGTGCCGCTCGATCTGATCGGCCCGGAGGAGGTGAAACACATCCTCGACGTGGCGCGCGAGCATTTCGATTACGTCGTCGTCGACATGCCGACGACGCTGGTGCAGTGGTCCGACACGGTGCTGACCGAGGCGCAGGTCTATTTCGCCCTGCTCGAGCTCGACATGCGCTCGGCCCAGAACACGCTGCGCCTCAAGCGCGCCATGCAGGCCGAGGAGCTGCCCTTCGACAAGCTGCGCTTCACGCTCAACCGCGCGCCGAAATTCACCGACCTTCAGGGCAAGAGCCGGGTGCGGCGCATGGCCGAAAGCCTCGGCATCCGCATCGACCTGCAGCTCTCCGACGGTGGCCGCCTTGTCGGTCAGGCCAACGACCACGGCCTGCCGCTGGCGCAGCACGCGCAGAAGAACCCGCTGCGCAAGGAAATCGCGAAGCTGGCGACAGAGCTTCACAACATTGGCCAGTCCGAAGCCGAAGCGGCCTGAGAAGGAGTCTGAACGATGTTCTCCCGCTACAAGAAACCGTCGGCCAAGACTGCGGAACCCGCGGTCGCAGTGGCCGAGGCGCCCGCCGCGGCCAAGGCCCCTGCCCCGCAACCGGCCAAGGCCGCGCCCAAGCAGATGCCGGCCAACACGCGCAAGCCGCGCAGCAAGCCGGCCGAGATCAGCCCGCAGGACCGCGAGAAGAAGCGCAAGGAACGCCTTGGCGACATCAAGCTCGAGATGCACCGGGTGCTGCTCGACAACCTCAACCTCGCAGCCATCGACCAGGCCAGCGAGAAAGAGCTGCGCGAGGAAATCAGCGCCATCGTCGCCGAGACCCTTCAGGAGAAGGGCATCGTCCTGAACCGCGAGGACCGGCAGACCCTCAACCAGGAGCTCTATGACGAGGTCAAGGGCCTCGGCCCGCTCGAGGCGCTGCTGCAGGACGACACGGTTTCGGATATTCTCGTCAACGGGCCGCAGCAGATTTTCGTAGAACGAGCCGGTAAGCTTGAGCTTACCGACATCACGTTCAAAGACGAAAAGCACCTGATGCGGATCATCGACAAGATCGTCTCCGCCGTGGGACGTCGCGTCGATGAATCGAACCCTTACGTCGATGCGCGGCTGAAAGACGGCTCGCGTTTCAACGCCATGGTGCCGCCGATCGCGGTTGACGGCTCGCTCGTCTCGATCCGGAAATTCAAGAAGGACAAGCTGTCGATCGACGACCTGATCAACTTCGGCGCCTTCACCGAGGAGATGGCGGTCTACCTTCAGGCCGCGGTCGCCACCCGCCTCAACGTCATCGTCTCGGGCGGCACCGGCTCGGGCAAGACCACCACGCTCAACGCGCTGTCCTCGTTCATCGACGACAGCGAGCGCATCCTGACCATCGAGGACACCGCGGAACTCCAGCTTCAGCAGAGCCACGTGGGCCGGATGGAAAGCCGCCCGCCCAACGTCGAGGGCAAGGGCGCGGTGACCCCGCGCGACTGCCTCAAGAACGCGCTGCGGATGCGCCCCGACCGCATCATCGTCGGCGAGACCCGCGGCGAGGAAGTGATCGACATGCTGCAGGC
>NZ_JBYNAH010000327.1:0-3709 GCF_059781815.1 Salipiger sp.
GGCCTTGCGCGCCTCTTGCTCGGCTTTCGGCTTGGCGCGCTCTTCGGGTTCGCGCTGCTCGCGCTCTTTTTGTTCCTTCTCGGCGCGCATGCGCTCGCGCTCTTCGGCGCGGGCCTTTTCCTGCGCCTCGCGCTGCGCCTGCTCCTCGACCTCGCGGGCCTTGGCGGCCTGCAGCGCCTTCAGGCGGCGTTCCATCTCCGCATCGGAAATCCCGGCGGGGCGCTTGCCACCCGACCCACCCGGCACACCGCCGGAGCCCTTGGCACCACCGGCACCGGGCTTGGGCACAACCACGCGCTTGCGCTTGGTTTCCACCACGACGTTCTTGGTCCGCCCGTGGCTGAAGCTCTGCTTCACGGATCCCGAACGGGGACCCCCGCCACGAACACCCAAAGTCTTCTTGCCGTCGTTATCGCTCATTCAGCTCTTATCCTTTCCGGCGGCCCCTGCCGCCCCCGGCAGCCCCTGCTGCCGTCGCCGCGTCGGCCCTTCCGACGCGCAGCCCCTTCAGTCGTTGGGCTTCCTCTACAACACGTTTCGTGAGTCCACCAGCGCCAAGCGCGGCGTGTATCACCTTTTCCCGACCAAAGGCCAGCCCCAGCTCGTCCGCCGTAAGCCAGCCGATATACGTTCCCCACTGCGGGGTGGACAGCTTGGACTTGCCGCGGGTCGACCCGTCCTCGGCCTGAAGCAGCACATCGGCTTCCTCCTTGGCCAGCCAATCCTTGACCTTCTCGTAGCCCGAAACCGCGCCACCGGACTTGCGGGCGAGGCTGAGCAGTTCGACCACCCGGCGGGCGAGCATCTGCTCGACCAGGTTGGGCAGATCGTCGGGCACCGTGACCGGTGCCCGCGCGGCGCGGGCGAAAAGCCCTTTGCTCGCGGCCTTCTCGAGCGCCGCCTTGTCCGACGCCACCCAGATGCCGCGCCCGGGCAGTTTGCCTGCGAGATCGGGCACGACCTGATTGTCGGGCCCGATCACAAAACGGATCAGGCCGCTGGCGGGCTGCGTCTCGCCGGTGGCGATGCAGCGCCGCTCCGGGCCGTCGGCCCGGTCCTTATCCCGGCCGCCCCGGCTCATCGGATCAGACCTCTTCCTCGGTCTCGGACTCGTCGCCGTCGACCTCTTCTTCGGCCTCGGACACCAGCTCGTCGGGATCGACCCAGCCAAGCAGGACGCGCGCGGTCATGATGAGGTTCTGCGCCTCGGCGAGATCGACATCGAACTTCTCGAGCAAGCCGTCATCCTTGACGCGCTCGCCGTCGACCGTGGTCCAGCCGCCGGCCAGTTCCCAGTCGGCGCAGGTGGCGAAGTCTTCCAGCGTCTTCACGCCGTCTTCCGCCAGTGCCTCTACCATCTGGGGTGTCAGGCCGTCGAATTCAATGAGGCTGTCCTCGGCGCCGAGCTCGCGGGCGCGTTCGAGCGCCTTGCGGGCCTGCTCCTCGAGGAATTCGCGGGCGCGGGTCTGCAGCTCCTGCGCGGTGTCCTCGTCGACGCCGTCGATCACCAGCAGCTCGTCGAGCTCGACATAGGCGACCTCCTCGAGGTTGGTGAAGCCTTCGGCCACCAGCAGCTGGGCGAAGAACTCGTCGAGATCGAGCGTGTCCATGAACAGCTTGGTGCGCTCTTCGAATTCCTTCTGACGGCGCGCCGACTCTTCTTCCTCGGTCATGATGTCGATGTCGAGGCCGGTGAGCTGCGAGGCCAGACGCACGTTCTGACCGCGGCGGCCGATGGCCAGCGAGAGCTGCTCGTCGGGCACCACGACCTCGATGCGCTCGGCATCCTCGTCGAGCACCACCTTGGAGACCTCGGCGGGCTGCAGCGCGTTGACCAGGAAGGTCGGCATGTCCTCGTTCCACGGGATGATGTCGATCTTCTCGCCCTGGAGCTCGTTGACCACGGCCTGCACGCGGCTGCCGCGCATACCGACGCAGGCGCCGACCGGGTCGATCGAGCCGTCATAGGAGATCACGCCGATCTTGGCGCGCGAGCCCGGGTCACGGGCCACGGCCTTGATCTCGATGATGCCGTCATAGATTTCCGGCACTTCCATCTTGAACAGCTCGGCCATGAATTCCGGCGCGGTGCGGCTCAGGAAGATCTGCGGGCCGCGGGCCTCGCGGCGCACGTCCTTGATGTAGCAACGAATGCGGTCGCCGGGGCGATAGGCCTCGCGGCCGATCTTCTCGTTGCGGCGCAGGATGCCTTCGCCACGGCCGATATCGACGATGACGTTGCCATATTCCTCGCGCTTGACGGTGCCGTTGATGATGGTGCCGTTGCGATCCTTGAACTCGTCATACTGGCGATCGCGCTCAGCCTCGCGGACCTTCTGCAGGATCACCTGCTTGGCCGATTGCGCCGCGATCCGGCCCATATCGACCGGGGGCACTTCCTCGACATACTGGTCGCCCACCTTGGGGTCGGCCATGTACTGCTTGGCCTGCTTGACGGTCAGCTCGGCCTGGTAGTTCTCGAGCTCTTCGTCCTCGACGACGGTGCGCACGCGGGTGAAGGTGGCGCGACCGGTGCGACGGTCGATCTTCACGCGGATGTCCATCTCGGAGCCGTAGCGCGACTTGGCGGCACGCGCGAGGCTCTCTTCCATCGCCTCGATCACGAGCGCAGGGTCGATCATCTTCTCGCGGGCAACGGCCTCGGCCGTTTGCAGAAGCTCAAGCTGGTTGGCAGAGGTGATTGCCATTGTCTTCTTACTCCTCCTGAGCGGCCGCGTCGTCGGCCTGGATTTCGTCGAATTGGGTTTCGTCCACGTCCTGCGCCTTGCGGGCACGCAGCATGTCGCGGATCAGGTCGTCGGTGAGGATCAGCTTGGCGTCGCTGAGCCAGTCGAATTGCAGGCCGATGGTCTGCTCTTCGCCGCCCTCGCCCTCGATGTTGAACAGAACTTCGCCGCCCTCGACCCCGGCGAGAACGCCACGCCAGCGCTTGCGGCCGTCGATCATCTCCTGGGTCTCGATCTTGGCCTCGTAGCCTTCGTAGGTGTCGAAGTCCTTGAGACGGGTCAGCGGCCGGTCGATGCCGGGGCTCGAGACCTCGAGCGTGTAGGCGTCGATGATCGGGTCCTCGACATCGAGCACCGCCGACACGGCGGTCGAGATCTGGGCGCAGTCATCGACCTCGATGCCGCCCTCGGGGCGCTCGGCCATGATCTGCAGGGTTGCGGTCTTACCGCTCATCAGGCGCAGGCGCACGAGCTCGAACCCCAGGTCTTCGATGACCGGGGTGACGATCTCGGCGAGGCGCCGGTCGATGGCGGATTTGGCGATCAGGTCGGTCATGTGTCCGGGTCCGATTGAGCACAAAAAAACGGGCGCGCGGCCCGTCGATCTTTCCCGGTGGAACCTCGGGAGAGCCCCGACGCGCCGCTGTTGAAGGGGCATATACGCCCCACGATTCGATTCCGCAAGGGGGAGCGGCATGCGAGGACGGAAGAGCGGTGCAGTTTGGCAGGGGCCGGAGGCGTCTCCGGCCTCTCTCCCGGCGGCATGAGGCGGGTCGCGATCCCCGCAGTCCATTGCGCGCCGCCCGCAACATCGGCGGCGCCGGAGCATGGCGGCCCTCGCCGCCACGCTCCAGGCCTGTCAGCTCTTGGTGTTGCGCCGCCGGGTGACCTTGCGCTTCACCTTGGCGTCCTTGCGCTTGGCCTTGGCCTCCTTGCGCCGCGGCGGCCCGCTCGGACGGCCG
>NZ_JBYNAH010000328.1:0-3701 GCF_059781815.1 Salipiger sp.
GACATGGTTCGTGGTGCAGGACAGCCACTCGGGCCGCTATCACCGGCTCAGCCCGGCGGCCAACCTGATGCTGTCGCTGATGGACGGGCGGCGTACGGTACAGACGCTCTGGGAGGCCGCCTGCGCCCGGTTCGAAGACGATCCGCCGACCCAGTCCGAGGTGATCCGCCTGCTGGCGCAGCTGCACGGCGCCGACCTGATCGCCGGCGACGTGCCCCCCGACATCGCCGAGATGGGCCGCCGGCACCACGATCAGGCGCGGCAGTCGCTGATCGCGCGCCTGCGCAACCCGCTGGCGCTGCGCCTGCCGCTCTTCGATCCCGACGCCTTTCTCGACCGCACCGTCGCGCTGGTCCGTCCGGTCTTCACGGTCTGGGGCTTCGTGGCGTGGCTGATGCTGGTACTGGCCGGCGTGACGCTGGCAGCACTCCATGCCGAGGAGCTGCTTGGCGGGGTAATCGACCGGGTGCTCTCGGCCGAGAACCTCCTGCTGGTGGCGCTGGCCTTTCCGCTGGTCAAGGCGATCCACGAGCTGGGCCACGCCTACGCCACCAAGGCCTGGGGCGGCGAGGTGCACGAGATCGGGGTGATGTTCCTGGTCTTCATCCCGGTGCCTTACGTGGATGCCTCGGCCTCCGCCGCCTTCCCCGAGAAATGGCGCCGCGCGGTGGTCGGCGGGGCCGGCATCATGGTCGAGCTGGCGCTCGCGGCGCTGGCGATGATCATCTGGATCAATGTCGAACCCGGCATGGTGCGCGCCTTCGCCTTCAACGTCATGCTGATCGGCGGGGTCTCGACGCTGTTCTTCAACGGCAACCCGCTCTTGCGCTTCGACGGCTATTTCGTACTGACCGATATTCTCGAGATCCCCAATCTCGGCCAGCGCTCCAACAGATATTTCTGGTACCTCGCGCAGCGCTACCTGCTCGGCCTGCGCACTGCGCAGAGCCCGGTCACCGCCAAGGGCGAGCGCGGATGGTTCCTGTTCTACGCCATCGCCGCCTTCGTCTACCGCATCGGCATTTCCATCACGATCGCGCTGGTGGTGGCCTCGAAGTTCTTCTTCATCGGGGTGCTTCTGGCGATCTGGGCGCTCTCGAATGTCTTCCTCTTCCCGCTCTGGAAGGGGCTCACCTTCCTCTTCACCGCGGGCTCGCTGCGTGGCCGCCGGCTGCGCGCGCTGGCGATCTCGGGCGGGCTTGCCGCCGCCGTTGTCGCGGCGATCTTTGCCCTGCCGGTGCCGCACCGCACGCTGGCCACGGGGGTGGTCTGGCTCGAGGATGACCAGATCCTGCGCGCCGCCACCGACGGCTTCGTCGCCGAGACCCCAGTGGAGCAGGCCAGCGTCAGCGCCGGCACCACGCTTCTGCGCATGGAGGACCCGATCCTTGACGCCGAGCGCGCGTTGGCCGCCGCGCGGCTCGCCGAGATGCGGCTCAAGCTCGCCGCGGTCGCTGCCTCGGATCAGGTGCAGGCCAAGCTCCTGCGCGAGCAGGTGGCACATCTCGAGGGCCGGCTGAGGCTCTACGACGAGCGCGCCGCCGCGCTCACCGTCACCGCCCCGCGCGACGGCATGGCGATGATCCCGCAGGCGGACGACCTGACGGGGCGGCTGATGCACAAGGGCGCGGTGCTGGGCTACCTGCTGCCAGAAGGCACCACGCGCTACCGGGTCGCGGTGCCGCAGCAGACCGCCGAGCTGGTCCGCGCCAGCGACCATGTCAGCCTGAGGCTCGAACGCCGGCCCGGAGTCGAGATCTCCGCCCGCATCGTCGGCACCTCGCCCGAGGGGCTGAACCGCCTGCCCTCGCCCGCGCTTTCGACACAGGCGGGCGGGCCCTTCGCGCTCGATCCAGACGATCCCGACCGGACCCGCACCGTCCAGAGCCTGTTCCTCTTCGACGTCGCCACCACCGCGCCCGGCGCTCTGCCCTTCGTCGGCGAACGCGCCATCGTGCGCTTCGATCACGGCGACGCGCCGGTCGGCCTCCGACTGGGCCGGGCGCTGCGCCAACTGTTCCTCAAGCGCTTCAATGTCTGAGCTCACAGCCCCCCGCCCCGGCCCGCGCCTCACCCTGCCGCGTATCGCGGACTATGCCGAGCGCCCCGAGAGCGAGGAGGGCCGTCTCGACCGGCTCGGGCGCAAGCTGCTCGGCCTTGGCGTGGCGCGCATCGCGGGGCTGCGCCGTCACCGGCTGGGCGCCATCATCGCCGAGACCGCCCGCCACGAACCGGCACTTGCCGCGCTCACCGACGCGGAGCTACGCGCCGCCGCCGAGGCGCTGCGCGCGCCTCTGCGGCTGGCGCTGGCGCAGGGGCTGCCCGATGCGGAACTGCTCGGCCCGGCCTTCGCGCTCCTGCGCGAGGCGGCCGGGCGGACCCTCGGGATGCGCCATTTCGACGTGCAGCTGCTTGGCGCCTTCGCCATGCTGCGCGGCGCGGTGGCCGAGATGCGCACCGGCGAGGGCAAGACGCTCTGCGCTACGCTGGCAAGCTGCACCATGGCGCTGGCGGGCGTGCCGGTGCACGTGATCACCGTGAACGACTACCTCGCGCTGCGCGACCGCGACCTGATGCGCCCGCTCTACGATTTCCTCGGCCTCTCCACCGGCGTCGTGCAGGCGGGCCAGCAGGAGGCCGAGCGCGCGCAGATCTACCGCGCCGACATCGTCTTCGGCGCCAACAAGGAGATCGCCTTCGACTATCTGCGCGACCGCATGGTGCTGCGCCGCAACCCCGGCAACCTGCGCCGCAAGGTCGAGCGGCTCTCGGCCGAGGGGCCGGGCGCGGTGCTGCGCATGCGCGGGCTGCATTTCGCGCTGATCGACGAGGCGGACTCGGTGCTGATCGACGAGGCCCGCACGCCGCTGGTGATTTCCGGCACCACCGAGGTCGCGCGCAATCAGGATCCGGGCTTCCTGCGCAAGGCGCTGCGCGCAGCCCGCCAGCTCGACGAGGGCAAGGATTACCGCATCCATCCCAACGAGCGCCGGATCGAGATCACCCCCAAGGGCGCCGAGCGGCTCGAGATCATGGGCGAATATGGCAGCGGGCCGTTCCGGGTTGCGGTGATCCGCGATCATGCCGTGGTGCAGGCGCTGTCGGCAATCCACCTCTTCCACCGCGACAACGATTACGTGCTGCGCGACGGCAAGGTGCAGATCGTCGACGAGAACACCGGCCGCATCCAAGAGGACCGGAGCTGGTCCGAGGGGCTGCACCAGATGATCGAGCTGAAGGAAGAGGTCGAGCCGACGGAGCCACGCGCCACCCTCTCGCGGATCAGCTACCAGCGGGTGTTCCGCCGCTACCAGCGCCTTGCCGGGATGACCGGCACCGCCAGCGACGCGGCGTGGGAGCTTTACTCGGTCTACGGGCTCGGGGTGATCCGCATCCCGCCGCACAAGGGCGACCGGCGCAGCTTTGGCCGCGACCGGATCTTCGCCGGCGAGGCTGACAAGTGGCGTGCCATCGCCGCCCGCACCGCCGAGCTGCACGCCAGCGGAACGCCGGTGCTGATCGGCACCCGCTCGGTCGGGGCCTCGGAGCGGATCAGCGCCGAGCTTGCCCGGGCCGGCATCCCCCACCAGCTGCTGAACGCGGTGCAGGATGCCGACGAGGCGGCGGTGGTGGCGCTGGCCGGGCAGCGCGGCGCGGTGACGGTGGCGACCAACATGGCCGGGCGCGGCACCGACATCAAG
>NZ_JBYNAH010000329.1:0-3695 GCF_059781815.1 Salipiger sp.
GAACCAATTCCCGGCAAATCGTGAGGCCTACAAAGTCGCGTTGAAGCAGACATATCCGCATAAGAAGCCCGGAGCCATTCCTGTGGACGCTGGGACAATCTACAAATTCGTTCACGTAATCCAAGAAGGCGACCTAGTTGTCTATCCGTCAAAGTCCGACCGAATGGTCAATATCGGTCGCTTCACGGGGGCCATCAGCTTTCATGAGGGGGACACCGATGGCTACCCGACGCGCCGAGAGGTGATCTGGATGGGGCGTTTTCCTAGAGATGAGTTCAGCCAAGCTGCACTGCACGAGATTGGGTCCTTCCTGACTCTGTTTCGGGTCAAGAGATATTCTGCAGAATTCCTTTCTAGGGTGCAGCCTGGGGCCGAGCTAGTCGTCGTTGACGACGGCGAGGATGAGATCGCGGACGATGACACCGCAACCGCTTCTGCCGCAATTCAGGCCGAGGCCAGCACAAGCGATTTCGTTATCAAACGTCTGATAAATGATCTCTCAGGGCACCAGTTTGAAGAGTTCATGGCTCATCTTTTAGAATGCATGGGCTACACTGCGCGGGTAACCCCCAAATCCGGCGACGGAGGCGTTGATGTGATCGCCCACATGGATCCTTTGGGTTTCCAGCCCCCCATCGTGAAGGTCCAGTGCAAGCGGACAACTAGCCAGACACCGCGTCCGGACGTCGACCGTCTCCTTGGCACCTTGGGTGACGGAGAATACGGTCTCTTCGTGAACCTCGGCTCCTATGCGAAGGGCGCGATCGAGCTGGAGCGGAATAGAGCCAAACTGCGGCTGATCAACGGTGAACAATTCGTCGAGATGGTAATGGAGAATTACTCCAAATTGTCTCCACGCTATCGAGCTATCTTTCCTTTGAAGCAGATATTTGTTCCCGATCTTCAGCAGGGCTGAATGGGGTTGGAGGCCTTTGGCCTTGGAGTGTCGCCCTGAAGTGGTTGACTACCAGTCGCCAAACTGAGGGTCGTTCTTCATCGCGTCTTCAGAAATCTCGGTTCCTTTGCGCGATTTGTCTTCTTGGGGTGCGCTGCTTTCGCCGTTGTCGCCGGGAGGAACTCCAAACATATCCAGGTCTTTGGCTGAAATAACTGTGCATTGGGTGGATTTTGCAATCTCATTCATTTGCTCTTCCGTTATATGCAAATCTCCCAATCGGGAGATGATGACAAAGCCACTCTCTGCGCCTGCAATTTCGAACGCGATATGAAGTCCCCGTATGCCTGACAAGTTTGACACACCAGGCCTCGAAGCCGCGCGATTTGTCTGGGCCAGATTCCGCAACGCCACGTCTCCGTTCCGCGGGGGCTCGCAACTGGCTGCGCGCTCAGCCGGATCGTTAGCGCGGCGGCGGTTCTGCGCGTCTTCAGAAGATAGCGGTCTCGTAGTTCCGGTGGCCTTCGGGAGAACAGCAGTCTGGCGCGCGCCTAAGGCCGGGACGCCCAAATACAGGCTCACGCATCGCTCATCTTGAACCTGCTGATGTTCTCTTGGAAGAAGTGGTGCCCGGGGGCGGAATCGAACCACCGACACGAGGATTTTCAATCCACTGCTCTACCCCTGAGCTACCCGGGCACTGGGTGAAGGGCGCTGCCCCTCGGGTGGAGGCGAGATAGCCGAGGCGGATGGTGGTGTCCAGAGGCCAAAGACGAAAAAATCATCTCCTCGTGCAAAAACCTGAAGCGGCTTCTCTCCGCCCCGAGAGCGCGCTACATCTGCCGCCATGACGCGCGCCTTCTCCTCCCTTACCGACATGCTCAACCATGGCTTCGACACCGTCATCGACGTGCGCAGCCCGGACGAATTCGCCGAAGACCACGTGCCCGGCGCCATCAGCCTGCCCGTGCTCGACAATGAAGAGCGCGCCCGTGTCGGCACGATCTACAAGCAGGAGAGCCCGTTCCTCGCCCGCAAGCTCGGCGCGGCGCTGGTGTTCCGCAATGCCGCTGCCCATATCGAGGGGCCGCTGGCGCATCACGAGGGTGGCTGGCGGCCGCTGGTCTATTGCTGGCGCGGCGGGCAGCGCTCGGGCTCCTTCGGCTGGATGCTGCAGCAGATCGGCTGGCGCGCCGAGGTCGTGCAGGGCGGCTACAAGACCTACCGACGGCTTGTGACCAAGGCGCTCTACGAGGATCCGCTGCCGCACCGCTTCGTGCAGCTCGGCGGTTATACCGGCACCGCCAAGACCGCTTTGCTGCCGAGGCTGGCGGCGCGCGGGGTGCAGGTGATCGATCTCGAGGGGCTGGCGCGGCATCGGGGCTCGCTGCTGGGGGACATGCCGGGCGGACAGCCGAGCCAGAAATGGTTCGAGACCTGCCTCGCGCAGGAGCTTTCGCAGCTCGACCCGAGCCGCCCGGTTCTGGTCGAGGCGGAGAGCAGCAAGGTCGGGCAGATCCTGCTGCCGCCGTCGCTCTGGGAGGGCATGAAGCAGGCGCCCTGGATCGAGGTGGCGGCGCCGCTCGAGGCGCGGGCGGTCTATCTCGATGCCGCCTATGACGACATCCTCTCGGATGCCGAGCGCCTCAAAGGCCAGCTTGCGCCGCTGCGCTACCATCGCGGCCACGCGCTGATCGACGCCTGGGAGGGGATGATCGATGCCGGCGAGCGGATTGCGCTCTGCCGCTCGCTCGCCGAGGATCACTACGATCCGGCCTACGAGAAATCGATGTCGGCGATGACGCCACGGGTGTTGCAGCGCTTTGAGACGCCGACGCTCGACGAGCCCGGCCTCGATGCGCTGGCCGACCGCATCGCCGAGGCATTTCACACGATGGAGATCTGACCGGGCCAGTCGCCGTCGATGCGCCCGATCACCGCCGCTTCATAGCCTTTCTCACGCAGCTCGGCGACGCGGGCGTCGCCGTCTGGGATCGCGGCGAGCAGGCCGCCGGCGGTCTGCGGATCGAAGAGCAGCTCGGCGCGGGGGCCCTCCAGCGTCAGGCCGGGGACGGCGGCGCGGTTCTTGGGGTGGAGCGTCGAGCGGATGCCTTCGGCCGAGAGTGCGAGGGCGCCGGGCAGCAGCGGGATTGCGTCGAGATGCAGCTCGGCGCTGACGCCCGAGGCCATGCAGATCCCGTGCAGGTGCCCGGCGAGGCCGAAGCCGGTGACGTCGGTCATGGCGTGGGCGCCTTGCAGGATCGTGGCTGCGTCAGCCTGCGGTCGCGTCATGCTGGTCAGCGCTACCGCCACCCAGTCGCCGCGCGCCTTGCCCTGCATCTCGGCCGCCATCACGACGCCGGAGCCCAAGGGCTTGGTCAGCACGAGGTCGTCTCCGACCTGCGCGCCGCCCAGCGTGATCGGCGCGCGCTCGCAGAGGCCGGTGAGGGTCAGGCCGATGGTCATCTCGTCGCCCATCGAGGAATGCCCGCCGACGATCTCGGCCCCGCTGGTGCGAAGGATCTCGGAGGCGGCGGTGAGGATCTCGGTGAGGGTGCGCTGCGCCAGCTCTTCGGACATGCGCGGCAGGGTGAGGCTGGCGGTGGCGGCCTGCGGGGCGGCGCCCATGGCCCAGATGTCACCGAGTGCGTGTACGGTGGCGATGCGCGCCATGATCACAGGGTCCTCGACGAAGGCGCGCAGGTGATCGGTGGTCATCACCTGACGCGTGCCGCCGGTCAGCAGCAGCGCCGCGTCGTCGCCGGGCAGGGCGGTCACGTCGGCGCGGGCGGGCGCGGGC
>NZ_JBYNAH010000032.1:0-29655 GCF_059781815.1 Salipiger sp.
AGCCTCGGTGTCCCAGCGCAGCGAGCGGCCGTTGAGATTGGCCGAGCCCACGAGCCCGACACGGTCATCGATCAGCGTCACCTTGGAATGCACGTAGATCGGCCCGGCCTTGAGCACATCGGCCTCGCCTTCCTTCGCGGGCCTGGACTGGCCGGGCGAGATCATTGCGAGGTTCTCGCCATAGGCGCGGGTCAGCCGGTGCGCGGCTTCGGTCTGAAGCCCGTGGCCGTGGCGCGCGTCCCAGCCCAGATCGCTGTTGAACAGCACACGCTCGGCGGCGGGCGGCAGGATGATCACCAGCTGCAGATCCGGCGCGCGCTCGGCCGCCTTGACCAGCGCGTCGACGATGGGGCGGTGACGGAGGAACTGGGTTTCGATGTAGATATGGTGCCGCGCCTCGCCGATCATCGCGATCAGCGCCTTCTCGTGGTCCTGCACCTTGGCGCGCGGCGCCAGACGCGCCGGGCCGGGGCAGGGCGAGGAAACGGTGCGGATCAGCCGAAGGTCGGCAGGCGGCTGCGGGCGGGTGCTGGTGTCCATGCGCTCGGCCTCGTCGCCGACGCAGGCCACGCCGCAATCGAGCGCGTCGTTCCACGTGTCCGAGAAATGGGTCCGCAGCGCGGCGGCGAAATCCGGGTCGTCGACCTGCATCGAGACGTCGTGCCACGTCTCTTCCGGAGCGCGGTCGTGCTCGTGGGTGTCGTAGCGGCGCTCGTTGATGTCGAGCCCGCCGATGATGCAGCGGGCATTGTCGGCAACGGCGAATTTCTGGTGGATGGTCACCGGGCGCAGCCGCGCCGGGCCCTTGAGCAGCGCCCTCTGCACCGGGGTTAGCTTACCGCTCTCCTCCGAGCGCAGCTTGTTCATCATCCGCGCGATGCGGCCGCGCATGAACAGCCGCCAGAGGGGGCCGGCCATCTGGCCGTGGGGCGCGCAGACGATCTGCACGTCGCCGCTCATCGCCGAGGCAAAGCCGGTGGCCGAGCTCCAGGCCAGCCGGTGCAGGTCCGAGGCGAAGATCGGGTCGAAATCCGACAGCACCATGCGGATGCGAACGCCGTTCTTCGAGAGTGCAGCCAGCAGATCGGCCCAGGTCTCGAGCCCGCGCTCGGTCAGCTCGGGGCTGCGCAGGCGGGTCTTGGGGTCGAGGATGCGGAACGACATGACCAGCTCGTCCCGCGCCGAGGCCGCGAGTTTCTCCAGAGCGGGAAAGCCTTCGGCGGCGGTGATCAGCGAGGTCAGGGTCATATTTGTCCGTATCAAGTCCGTTTGCGTCTGAGAGCCGCCTTGAAGTCCGACAGCCGGAAGGCGCCCAGGAGCTGCCCCGCCACCCCGTAGGAGACCATCCCCACGACCAGCAGCACAAGCAGCGCCGGGTAGCGCCAGTAGTCCCTGTTGAGCAACGGGTCGAGCAGCAGATAGGTTCCCCACAGAATCGCGCCCATCACCAGCGAGGCGGCGAGGATGCCCCAGATGCGCTTGCGAAAGCGGCTGTCGAAGCGGGCGGTGTCGCCGATGCGGCGGCCGCCGAGGCCCAGCATCAGCACCATGACCCAGCCGGCGACGGTGGTGGCGATGGCCGGGGCGATCCAGCCGATCAGCGGCGCGAGCCCCACCGCGATCACCGCGTTGACCGCCATCGACCAGAGCGCGTAGCGAAACGGCGTGCGGGTGTCCTCGCGGGCGAAGAACAGCGGCTGCAGCACCTTCTGCAGCACGAAGGCCGGCAGGCCGAGCCCGTAGATGGCCACCGCCAGCGCGATGGCGGCGCTGTCATCGGCCGAGG
This sequence comes from Salipiger sp., assembly GCF_059781815.1. Classification (NCBI taxonomy): domain Bacteria; kingdom Pseudomonadati; phylum Pseudomonadota; class Alphaproteobacteria; order Rhodobacterales; family Roseobacteraceae; genus Salipiger; species Salipiger sp. Next base: position 1,787 of record NZ_JBYNAH010000032.1, read on the forward strand.
TCGCGCCGCGCTCGAACAGCACCGAGACCATCGGCAGCGGAATCACCATCAGCGCCACTGCCGCCGGGATCGTCAGCGCCAGCGCCATCTCTCCGGCGCGGGAAAAGGCGTGGCGGGCGCCATCGTCGTCCTCGGCCTTGAGCCGGCGCGACAGGTCCGGCAGCAGCACGATGCCCACTGCGATGCCGACCACGCCCAGCGGCAGCTGGTAGAGCCGGTCGGCGGCGTAGAGCCAGCCCACCGCCTTTTCGAACTGCGAGGCGACCTGCTGGCCGACCAGCAGGTTGATCTGCATGACCCCGCCGGCCAGCGCCGCCGGCACGGCGACGCGTACCAGCCGCTTCATGTCGGGGGTCAGTCGCGGCATCCCCGGGCGCACCGTCACCCCGGCGCGCTCGGCGGCCACCCAGACCAGCGCCAGCTGCGCGATGCCGGCAAAGGGGATGGTCCAAACCAGCCATTGGATGACGTCGCCGCCGATCACTGCGCCCGCGACCATGGCCATGATCACGAAGATGTTGAGCAGCACCGGCGCGGCGGCGGCGGCGGCGAAGTGGCCGGTCGCGTTCAGCGCGCCGGAGAACAGCGCCGCCAGCGAGATAAACAGGATGTAGGGAAAGATGATCCGGCCATAGCCCACGGTGAGCGCAAAGCGCTCATCCCCGGCGAAGCCGCCGGCGGTGGCCCAGACCAGCGCCGGCATGAAGATCAGCGCCAGCGCGCTCAGGATCAGCAGCACGAAGGCCAGCCCGTTCAGGGCGTCGCGGGCAAAGCGCAGCGGGTCTTCCTCGCCCTCGTATTTCTTCGAGAAGATCGGCACGAAGGCGGCGTTGAAGGCCCCCTCGGCAAAGAACCGGCGGAACATGTTGGGCAGGCGAAAGGCCGCGACGAAGGCGTCCATCACCGGGCCGGGGCCGATATAGGCGAGGATCAGGATCTCGCGGGTGACGCCGAGCACCCGGCTGGCCAGTGTCCAGAAGCCGACGGTGAGGATGCCCGAGATCAGGCGGATGGGTTTCATGTCTGCTCGCGCCCTCGCATGGCCGCTCGTCCGCGTCGGCCTTTGCCAATGGGTAGCCGATCGGGCCGGGTGGAGGAAGGGGAAGATATCGCAGCCGCGAAACGGGGCATGGGGTGATAGCGCCAACGCCGAGCGCGCATCGCCGCTTGACCAGCGCTACCAACGGCGGGCAGAACTCCGCGGGAAGGTGGGCGCCGCCGTGGCGCAGGCATGAAGACCGGATCAGGGGCAGGGCGGGCTCGTCCAGCGGGGACCGTCCGGCGGAAGGGAGAGTGCATGGCTTATCTTGGCATCGATCTGGGCACCTCGGGGCTGCGCGCCCTGCTGGTGAGCGACACCGGTGCGCCGCTGGGGTCGACCGAGCGGCATTACAGCGCCGCGCATCCGCAATCCGGCTGGTCCGAGCAGGACCCCGCCGACTGGGTCGCGGCGCTCGAAGCGGCGGCAGAGGAGTTGCGCGCGGCGCATCCCGAGTTCGCCGGGCTCAAGGGGATCGGCATTGCCGGGCACATGCACGGCGCGACGCTGCTCGATGCGGCGGGCGCGGTGATCCGGCCCTGCATTCTCTGGAACGACACCCGAAGCCACGCCGAGGCGGCGCGGCTCGATGCCACCGAGGGCGTGCGCGCGCTCTCGGGCAACATCGTGTTTCCGGGCTTCACCGCGCCCAAGCTCGACTGGGTGCGCGGCCATGAGCCGGAGAATTTCGCCCGTATCGACAAGGTGCTGCTGCCCACCGCCTATCTCAACCACTACCTCACCGGCGAGCATTTCGCCGACATGTCCGACAGCGCTGGCACCTCCTGGCTCGACACCGGCGCGCGCGACTGGTCAAAGACGCTGCTCGAGGCCGGGCACATGCGCCGCGAGCAGATGCCGCGGCTGGTCGAAGGCTGCGAGGCCGGCGGCACGCTGCGCCCGGATCTGGCGGCGCGCTGGGGGGTGAGTCCTTCGGTGGTGGTGGCCGGCGGCGCCGGCGACAACGCCGCCGCGGCCTGTGGCATCGGCACGATGAACGAAGGGCAGGGCTTTGCCTCTCTGGGCACCTCGGGGGTGCTGCTGGCGGCGCGCGACGGCTATCATCCGGCGCCCGAGACCGCGCTGCACACCTTCTGTCACGCGGTGCCCGCGCGCTGGTATCAGATGGGGGTGATGCTCTCAGCCACCGATAGTCTGAACTGGCTGGCGCGGATCACCGGCGCCAAACCGGCCGAGCTCACCGCGCCGCTGGGCGAGACCCTGCAGGCGCCGGGGCGTGTGCGCTTCCTGCCCTATCTCTCGGGCGAGCGCACGCCGCATAACGACGCCGAGATTCGCGGCAGCTTCACCGGGCTCGGTGCCGACACCACCCGCGACGACATGGCCCGCGCCGTGCTCGAGGGCGTGGCCTTCGGGCTGCGCGACAGCCAGGCGGCGCTCGGCGCCACCGGGCTGCGGCTCGAGCGTCTGATGGCGATCGGCGGCGGGGCGCGCTCGCGCTACTGGCTGAAGCTCATCGCCACGGCGCTCGACGTGACGCTCGAGCTGCCCGCGGGCGGCGAGTTCGGCGCGGCGCTTGGCGCGGCCCGGCTTGGCATGGTGGCCTCGGGCGGCGCCAGTGTCGGAGAGGTCATGACCCCGCCCGCGATCAGCGAGGAGATCGCGCCGGAGCGGGCGCTGGTCCCGGCCTTTGACGAGGCCTACGCGCGCTTCCGCGCGGCCTATGGCCCGACCCGCGAGATCCAGTAGGGCAGGGCCGGCTCAGTCGGGCAGGCGCGTGGCGGCCAGCGGCCGGTGCGCGTCTGCGGGGCTTGGATCGCAGGGGCAAAGCCACAGGAATCCTGAGCGACCGGGCGCAATTCGAGCGGCTGAGATCCGCGAATTCTGACTTGATGGGAAGGGTCCTCGTTCGGGGTCGAAGGAGGATTTGGTGGAGCCTAGGGGGATCGAACCCCTGACCTCTTGCATGCCATGCAAGCGCTCTCCCAGCTGAGCTAAGGCCCCATCTTGTGTGACGCTGTCGGCGTCGTGCGGCGTGATCTACGCAAAGCCGCGGGCGGGTTCAAGGGAAAAAATCACCGCCCGCGACGAAAATTTTTCGGGCCTCAGCTCTCGTCGTCGTCGCTGGCCACATCGGTGATGTCGTCGAGCGAGACGTTGTCGTCATCGTCGTCCTCGAGCACATCATCATCGTCGAGATCGACCTCGACATCATCATCCAGCAGGTCATCGCTGTCGTCGGCCTCGGGGTCGGGCTTGCGCTTGGCGCCATCGGCCGCGTCCGCGACGAGCATCGCGCGCTTGCCGGTATCCAGCTCGAGAACCTCGCCCGTGTAGGGGCTGACGATCGGGTCCTTGTTCAGGTCATAGAAACGCTTGCCGGTGGTCGGGCACACGCGCTTCGTACCCCATTCTTCCTTGGGCATGGGAGATCCCTTTCATCCTGTCCGGTCATGTCGACAATCCGCGCCCTCTGCCATATCAGGGAGGCGGTGTCAAAGGCTTTGGCCGTATTGCATCCGAGGCAGAGCATATGGGGCAGATCACACTTCCTGGCAACCCGCCGATCGCGGTGACCCTGCGCCGTTCGGCGCAGGCGCGGCGCCTGTCGCTGCGGCTCAGCCAGATCGACGGGCGGGTGACGCTGACGCTGCCGCGCCGGGTGCCCGAGCGCGAGGCGGTGGGCTTCCTGCGCGAGAAGGAAGCGTGGCTGCGCGGCCATCTCGAGGCGCGTGGCGAGGATGCGCCGGTGTGCCTCGGCGCGGCGCTGCCCATCGAGGGGGTGATGCGCGAGATCCGCCCCGCGACAGGGCGCACCGTGATGTTGGGCGAGGCCCATGTCGAGGTGCCGGGTCCCGAAGAGCGGGTCGCGGCGCGGCTGCAGGGCTGGCTGCGCACGCTGGCGCGCGAGCGGCTGGCCGAGGCCTCGGACCGCTACGCCGCAAAGCTCGGGCGGCCCTATACGCGCCTCACCCTGCGCGACACCCGTTCGCGCTGGGGCTCCTGCACCTCCGAAGGCGCGTTGATGTATTCCTGGCGGCTGATCCTCGCGCCGCGGGACGTGCTCGATTACGTTGCCGCCCACGAGGTCGCGCATCTGGCCGAGATGAACCACTCCAAGGCGTTCTGGGACACGGTCGAGGCGCTCTACGGCGACTGGCGCCCGCAGCGGCGCTGGCTGCATGACGAGGGCGGCGGCCTGCACCGCTACCGCTTCGGCGATTGAGAACGGCGCGTCACGCGGGCGATTGACGGCGGCCCGGTTTGTGATCACATTGCACGGATCATGACCCCAGCCGCTCGCCCCACCGACATCGCCTCTTCCGCCCACGACCGCGTCTATCGCGGCTTGCGCACCCGCATCATGCTGGGTCAGATCGCGCCCGGAGAGGCGTTGACCCTGCGCGGCATCGGCAAGGAGTTCGAGGTCTCGATGACCCCGGCGCGCGAAGCGGTGCGGCGGCTGGTGGCCGAGGGGGCGCTCAGCATGTCGTCCTCGGGCCGGGTGCAGACGCCGGAGCTGTCGAATGAGCGCATCGAGGAGCTGGCGGCGCTGCGCTCGTTGATCGAGGTCGAGCTTGCCTCGCGGGCGCTGCCGCGCGCCCACATGGCGCTGATCGACCGGCTCCAGACCATCAACGGCACCATCTCCGAGGTGGTGCGCGACCGTGACGCGGTGGGCTATATTCGCGCCAATCTCGAGTTCCACCGAACCCTCTACCTGCGCGCGCAGGCGCCCGCGATGCTGGCCATGGCCGAGACCGTCTGGCTGCAGCTCGGCCCAACCATGCGGGCGCTCTATGGCCGGTTGCGCCGCTCCGAGGCACCGCAGTTCCACCGCCTGATCATCGCAGCCCTCAAGGCCGGCGACGAGCCGGGGCTGCGGCTCGCGGTGCGTTCGGACGTGACGCAGGGCCTGAAGATGCTGGCGAGCTGAGGGCTCACTCGGCGGTGCGGGGCGCGATGCGCGCGCCGTCAGCGAGATCGGCGGCGGGGTAGAGCACCACTTGGTCGCCCTCCTCCAGCCCCGAGAGCACCTGCGCGGCGGTGCCATTCCCCGGCCCCAGATCGACCGGCACCTGCTCGGCCCGCCCGTCGCGGGCGCGCAGCACCGCCCAGCCTCCATCCTGACGGAAGAGCGCGCTTTGCGGCACCTGCAGCGTGTCGGCCTCTTCCCAGACCACGATCCGGGTCACCACCCGGTAGCCATGCCCGAGCGCTGCGCGGTCCTCGGCGCGGCCGGTGAAGCGCACCGTGACCTCGACGCGCTGCTCCTCGACGCCGAGCGCCGAGACCTTGGTGATGCCCTGCGGCGCGATCCGGGTGACCTCGCCATCGAGAACCGCATCGCCGCCCCAGTCGTCGATCATCACCCGGTCGCCAAGGCTGACCTGCACCGCGTCGGACGAGATCAGCTCGACCACGATCTCGAGATCGGTCTCGATATCGCCGATCTCGAGCACCGCGCTGCCGGCGCCGAGGATGGTCTCGCTCTGTTGCAGCACCTGCAGGATGCGCCCCGAGATCGGCGCCACCAGCGAGATGTCATTCGCGTGGTTGCCTGCCACCGCCGCCGCCAGCCCGAGATCCTCGAAGCTGATGAGCTGGGCGCGGGCATTGGCGAGTTCGGCCTCGCGCATCGCTACCGCCGCCTTCGCGGTCTCGAGCTGGGCCGTGGCCGAGCGCGCTGCCGAGCGCGCCCGGTCGAGCGTCGCCGTGCTGACCGCGCCGCGCGCCGCCAGCGCCTCGCTGCGCTGGAAATCGGCCTCGGTGAGATCGGCATTGGCGGCGGCGGCGTTGACCTCGGCCTCGGCCACCTTGAGCGCCGCCTTGGCAGCGTCGAGCAGCGCCATCGCCTGTTCGCGGGTGCGGATATCGAGCGCGTCGGGGTTCACCGGGCGCATATGCGCGACGGTCTGGCCCTGCTCCACGGCGTCGCCCGCGATCGCACCGACCCTGAGCAGGCGCCCCGCCACCGGGGTCGATACGACATAGACGTCATGCACCTGCGTGCGGCCCTCCTCGTCGATGGTCACGGTGAGCGGCCCGCGCGAGACCTCGCCCAGATCGACCAGCGCCGGGCGCGGCCAGAACGCCGCCGTGAGCGCGCCGCCGAGCAGCAGCAGGATCAGGCTCCACAGGATCAGGCGGGTGCGGTTGCGGGTGTCTGCCATGTCATCAATCCCGTGTCTTGAGCGCTGCGACCAGGTCGGCCCGGTCGACATCGCGTTTCACCAGAAGCCCCGAGACCAGCGCGCCGCCGATCACCACCAGCGCGGCGCTGCCGATGGTGGTGGTGTGTAACACAACCGGGATGTTGTAGATATGGGTGGAATAGGCCGCGGCCAGCAGGTAGGAGAGCCCGGCGCCGAGCGCGGCGCCGAGCGGCAGGGCGAGCAGGGTGACGATGCCGAGCTCTCCCAGCAGCACATAGGCCGCCTCGCCGCGCGAAAAGCCGATTACCCGCAGCGAGGCGAGATCGCGCAGCCGCTCGGCCAGCGCGATGCGGGCGGCGTTGTAGACGATGCCGAAGGTGATCACGAAGGCGATGGCCGACATGATGAACCGGGTCCAGCCGGCGCCCTGATCCATCAGCTCCTCGAAGGCCTCGCGCGATTCGTGCTTCAGGCTCACCCCGGCCACCGTCGGCAGGTCCTTGAGCCAGACATAGACCGCACCCGCCTCGGCCTCGTCGAGCAGCAGCGCCGCGCCCGAGACGCGGCCCGGCTCGCCGAGCGCGCGGTTGAGCCCGTCCAGCGCCATGTAGGCAGGCGCGCCCAGCACCGTGTCGGAGATCGCCGCGACCGGCAGCGCGAGCACCGGCTGCGCCCCCTCGCGCACCTCGACCGTGAGGCTTTGGCCGACCGCGAGGTCGAGCTTGCTGGCCAGCGCCCGGCTCAGCACGAGCCCCTCGTCGCGCATCGGGATCGGCGCGAGGCCCGGCGTCAGGGCGCGGTAGAGCACCGGGTCATGGGGCAGGGCGGTGATGCTGCCGCGATGGCTCTGCCGCCCGTTGCGCAGGATCACCGGCACGTCGCGGCGGCCCTCGACGCGGGTGATGCCGGGATGGCTCTGCAGCTCGAACAGCACCTTGTCGGAGACCGCGTGGGTGAAGGTGACCTGGGCCTCGGAGCGGTCCATCACCTCGAAGCTGAGCTCGATGGCATGGGCGAAACCGGCGTGGATGGTGATCATCCCGACCGAGAGCGCCATGCCGCAGGTGATGCCGACGATGGCGCCGGCCATGCGGAAGGGGGTGCGCGTGAAGCGCCGCAGCACCATGCGCGAGGGCTGGTCGAGCCAGGCAGTGAGACCGCGCCAGCGCCCGGCGCTGGCGTAGTCGGCCGGGGCCGGCGGGCGCATCGCCTCGGCCGGGTCGAGCGCGAAGATCCGGCGCAGCACGATGGCACCGCCGGCGGTGGCCGCCAGAACGCTCACCGCGATGCCGATGGCGAAGGCCGCCGGCTCGAGCCGGAAGACAAGGAAGGGGAACTTGAAGAACTGGAGGTAGAGCCCGACCATGGCGCGCCCCGCCGCCACCCCCAGCAGGCAGCCCAGGAGCGCGCCCAGGAGCGCGATGGCCAGCACCAGCTTGAGGTAATGCAGTCCGATCTCGCCCGAGCGGTAGCCGAAGGCCTTCAGCAGGCCGATCTCCTCGCGCTCGGCCTGCACCATGCGGGCGATGACGATGTTGAGCAGGAAGGCCGCCACCGCCATGAAGATCGGCGGGATGGCGCGGGCGCTGTCGCGCAGCCCGTCGATCTCTTCCGAGACAAAGCGGTTGGAGAACATGTCCTCCCGGCCATAGGAGCCGGTTGCGCCGTAGCGATCGAGCAGGCGGTCGACGGCATCGAGCACCGGCTGCTCCTCGGCGCCGCGCGCCAGCCCGACCAGCGCCTGGTTGAAGGCGCCGCTCATGTCGAAGGCGGCCTCCATCGCGGCGGGCGACAGCCAGAGTACGCCAAAGCGGCTGTCATCGGGCACCATCTCGCCCGGCGCGGCGGTGTAGAGGAACTCCGGCGCGCGGGCGAGGCCGGTGATGCGGAACTCGCGGAGCGCGCCATTCATGGTCGCGCTGAGCGTGTCGCCGGGCCGCAGCCCGTGGGCGGCGGCGAAGCTGTCGAGCAGCACCGCCTCGTCGGGGCGTCCGCGCTCGAAGAGCCGCCCGGCCTCGAGCCGGATCGCGTTGAGCGCTGTGTCGCCCTCGTAGGGCAGCGACAGCGCCTGGGCCTGCAGCGGCACCGCCTGCCCGGGCAGGTCGATCAGCGCCGCGCCGCTGACCCGTCCCTCGACCGCGCCGACGCCCTCGAGCGCCGCGATCTGGTGCAGCACGTGGTTCGGCGCGCGGGTCACAGGGGCCACCACGTCGGCCAGCCGGTAGCGCTCGTAATAGCCGCGGCGCGTCTCGTCGAGCGAGCTCACCAGCCCCGACATCATCACCTGCATCATCACGCCGAGCGCCATGACGACGGCGATGGCCAGCGCCTGCCCCTTCATCCGCCACAGGTCGCGGATCAGCTTGCGATCAAGCGGCCCTACCATTCGATCTCCTCCGCGCGGAGCTTGCTGGCGTTGGTCTCGACCGAGCGGATGGCGCCATCGGCAAAGCGGATCACCCGGTCGGCCATGGCGGCGGTGGCGGCGGCGTGGGTGACGATGAGCACCGTGGTGCCGAGGCTCTGGTTGAGATGCTGCAGCACGCCCAGCACCTCGCGCCCGGTGGAGCTGTCGAGCGCGCCGGTGGGCTCGTCGCAGAGCAGCACGTCGGGCTGCTTGGCCACGGCGCGGGCGATGGCGACGCGCTGCTGCTCGCCGCCAGACATCTGGCTCGGGAAATGGCCGCGCCGGCCCTCGAGTCCCACCAGCGCCAGCGCCTCCGCCGGCGTCATCGGGTTGCGGGCGATCTCGGTCACCAGCTCGACATTCTCCTCGGCGGTGAGCGAGGGCATGAGGTTGTAGAACTGGAAGATGAAGCCCAGATGATCGCGCCGGTAGCGGGTCAGCTGGCGGTCGCTCATCGCGGTCAGCTCGTGCTCGCGAAACCACGCTTGCCCCGAGCTTGGCCGGTCGAGCCCGCCGAGGATGTTGAGCAAGGTTGACTTGCCGCTGCCCGAGGGCCCGAGCAGCACCACGACCTCGCCCGCGGGCAATTCGAGATCGACCCCGCGCAGCGCGTGCACCGCCGAGGCTCCCTCACCATAGGTGCGTGTCAGGGCGTCCGCGCGATACGCGAGATCGGCCATGGCTCTCCCTCCATGGCCGCGAGTCTAGCGGCTTCGCGCTGGCTGTGTCTTGCGCCGGATCAAGCTTTCTCGGCCGGTGCGCGGATTTCCGGCACGGCCTCGATCACCAGCTTGTGCAGCCCGGCGCCGCCGGTCTCGACATAGTCGAGCAGCTGGGCGCGCATACGGGGCTCCCAGAAATCGTTGATGTGGTTCGCCACGCCGGAGGCTCCGTCATCGCCGGGCTGGGTGGCGAAGAAGGTGGCGATCTGGTTGGCCATCATGACCATCTTTTCAGGCGACATGGGATGCTCCATCGACGATGCGCTCGGGCGCGGCGTAAAGATCGAAGCCGCCGCCGCGGGCAAAGGCGGCGAGGGTGAGCCGGGCCTCCTCGGCCATGCTCAGCGCCAGCGCGGTGGGGGCGGAGACGGCGATCAGGATCGGACAGCGGGCCAGCACGGTCTTCTGCACCATGTCGACCGAGACGCGGCTGGTCAGCACCATCGCGCCCTCGGAGGCATCGACATCCTGCCGCGCCAGCGCGCCGATGAGCTTGTCGAGCGCGTTGTGCCGCCCGACATCCTCGCGCGCCATGACGATGCCCTTGCCCGGCAGCAGGAAGCCCGCTGCGTGCACGGCGCGGGTCTGGTCGTGCAGCGGCTGGTGGGCGCGCAGCTCGTCGGTGGCGCGCGCCACCTCGGCGCGGGTGAGGCTGGGGCCGCCCTTGGGCAGCTTTGGCAAGGGGCGCAGCGCCTGATCGAGGCTGTCGATGCCGCAGAGCCCGCAGCCCGTCGGCCCCATCATGGTGCGCTGGCGTTCCTTGAGCGCGCGCCCGCGCTCCTCGCGCAGCCAGAACCGCGCCTCGATGCCGCGCGCATGGGTCACCGCCTCAAACTCGGCCACTTCGCCCGGGTGCGCGATGATGCCCTCGCTCAGCGCGAAGCCATAGGCGAAATCGGCGATGTCATCCGGCGTAGCCATCATGACGGCCTGCGTGGTGCCGTCGAACACCATCGCCACCGGCACCTCCTCGGGCAGGGAGCGCACGATCGAGCGCGTCCCCTCGCGATGCACCGCCACCCCGGGCCTGCTGGCGCTCAGCCGGCTCATTCCGCCGCCGGAAGGATGCGCCGCGAGCGTTCGGCCTGCGCGGCGTAATCCTCCTGCCAGTCGGTGGGGCCGTTGCTGGGCGAGACCTGCACCGCGGTCACCTTGTATTCCGGGCAATTGGTTGCCCAGTCGGAATAATCGGTGGTGACCACGTTGGCCTGCGTGTCAGGGTGGTGGAAGGTGGTATAGACCACGCCCGGGCTCATCTTGTCTGTGACCTTGGCCTTCAGCGTTGTCTCGCCCGAGCGGCTCGCCAGCTTGATCCAGTCGCCATCCTTGAGGCCGCGGTTCTCGGCATCGTGGGGGTGGATCTCGAGCAGGTCCTGCTCGTGCCAGACGCTGTTGGCGGTGCGCCTCGTCTGGGCGCCCACGTTGTATTGCGACAGGATCCGGCCGGTGGTCAGCAGCAGCGGGAAACGCGGGCCCGAGCGTTCGTCGGTGGCCACGTATTCGGTGACGATGAACCGCCCCTTGCCGCGCACGAAGCCATCCACGTGCATCATCGGCGTGCCCTCGGGATGCTCCTCATTGCAGGGCCACTGCACCGAGCCCTTCTCCTCGAGCAGCGCATAGGTCACGCCGGCAAAGCTCGGCGTGGTGGCGGCGATCTCGGCCATGATCTGCTCGGGATGGGTATAGGCCCAGCCCGCGCCCATGGCGTTGGCGAGCATCTGGGTCACTTCCCAGTCCTCGTAGCCGTTCTTCGGCGCCATCACCTTGCGCACACGGTTGATGCGGCGCTCGGCATTGGTGAAGGTGCCGTTCTTCTCGAGGAAGGACGAGCCCGGCAGGAAGACATGGGCGTAGTTCGCGGTCTCGTTGAGGAAGAGGTCATGCACGATGACACACTCCATCGCCGCGAGCCCGGCCGCCACGTGGCGGGTGTCGGGATCCGATTGCAGAATGTCCTCGCCCTGGCAGTAGAGCCCCTTGAAGGTGCCCTCGACCGCGGCGTCGAGCATGTTGGGGATGCGCAGGCCGGGCTCGGGGTCGATCTCCACGCCCCAGGCGTCCTCAAAGACCTTGCGCACCTCGGGCAGCTTGACATGGCGATAGCCCGGCAGCTCGTGCGGGAAGGAGCCCATGTCGCAGGAGCCCTGCACGTTGTTCTGACCGCGCAGCGGGTTCACGCCCACGCCTTCGCGACCGATATTGCCGGTCATCATCGCGAGGTTGGCCAGCGACATGACGGTGGTCGAGCCTTGGGAATGCTCGGTGACGCCCAGCCCGTAATAGATCGCGCCGTTGCCGCCGGTGGCAAAGAGGCGCGCCGCCGCCCGCAGCTCCTGCGCATTGACACCGGTGAGCAGCGCGGTGCTCTCGGGGGCGTGGCGCTTGTCGGAGACGAACTCGGCAAAGGCCTGGAACTCGTCCCAGTCGCAGCGCTCGCGGATGAAGGCCTCGTCGTAGAGCCCTTCGGTGACGATGACATGCGCCAGCGCGGTGACCACGGCCACGTTGGTGCCCGGGGTCAGCGGCAGGTGATGCGCCGCCTCGATATGGGCGGATTTCACCATGTCGATGCGGCGCGGGTCGATGACGATGAGCTTGGCGCCCTGGCGCAGCCGCTTCTTCAGCCGCGAGGCAAAGACCGGGTGGCCATCGGTCGGGTTGGCGCCGATGACCAGCGCCACGTCGACCTTCTCGACGCTGTCGAAATCCTGCGTGCCGGCGGAGGTGCCGAAGGTCTGGCCGAGGCCGTAACCGGTGGGCGAGTGGCAGACCCGCGCGCAGGTGTCGGTGTTGTTGTTGAGGAAGACCGCCCGGGTGAGCTTCTGCACGAGGAAGGTCTCCTCGTTGGTGCAGCGGCTCGAGGTGATGACGCCGAGGCTGCGGCGGCCGTATTTTTCCCGGATGCCGGTCATCTTCTCGGCGGCGAAGGCCAGCGCCTCGGGCCAGCTCACCTCGCGCCACGGCTCGTCGATGCTGTCGCGGATCATCGGGCTGAGGATGCGGTCCGGGTGCTCGGCATAGCCATAGGCGAAGCGGCCCTTGACGCAGCTGTGCCCGCGGTTGGCCTTGCCGTGCTTCCACGGCGTCATGCGCACCAGCTGGTCGCCGTTGAGTTCGGCCTTGAACGAGCACCCGACACCGCAATAGGCGCAGGTGGTGACGACCTCGCGGTCGGGCGTGCCAAGCTCGGCAACGCTCTTCTCCTGCAGCGTGGCGGTGGGGCAGGCCTGCACGCAGGCGCCGCAGCTGACGCAATCCGAGCTGAGGAAATCGTCGCCCGCCGCACCGGCCGAGACCCGGCTCTCGAAGCCGCGGCCCTCAATGGTCAGCGCGAATGTCCCCTGCACCTCCTCGCAGGCGCGAACACAGCGCGAGCAGACGATGCACTTGGAGGGATCGTAGGTGAAATACGGGTTGCTCTCATCTTTTGCGATGTAGCGCGGGTTGGCCTCGCCCACGGGCAGCCGCAGCCGCGCCTCCGCCTGGCTGCGGGCGCCGGTGCCGGAGGGATCATAGTGGTTCTCGCCGGGCGTGTAGCGGACGTCGCGCAGGCCGACCATGCCGGCCATATCCTGCAGCTCGCAATCGCCGTTGGCGGCGCAGGTCAGGCAGTCGAGCGGGTGATCCGAGACATAGAGTTCCATCACCCCCTTGCGGATCTTCTTCACCTTGGAGGACTGTGTGTGCACCTTCATCCCCGCCGCCACCGGCGTGGTGCAGGAGGCAGGCAACCCGCGCCGCCCCTCGATCTCCACGACGCAGAGCCGGCACGAGCCAAACGCCTCCACCGAGTCGGTGGCGCAGAGCTTCGGAACCTTGATCCCGGCCTCCATCGCGGCGCGCATCACCGATGTCCCCGCGGGGACGGTGACGGCGATCCCGTCGATGGTCAGATGCACCGGCTTGCCCGATTTTGCGGGCGTGCCCATGTCCCGGTCGTCCCAGGGAATGATGAAGTCCTTCATCTCAACGCCTCCCGCATCTTCTTTGGTTCAAAAATACCTCGGGGGGTTCGGGGGGCTGGCCCCCCGACCGGTCGTCTTGCCGCAGGCAAGGCGAAACCCGTCACGCCACCGTGCCCCGTCATTCCGCCGCTTCCCGGACCGCCCCGAACTCCTCCGGGAACAGCCGCAGCGCCGACATCACCGGGTAGGGCGTGAAGCCTCCCAGCGCGCAGAGCGAGCCGTCCTGCATGGTCTCGCAGAGATCGGTGAGCAGCGGGATCGCCCCGGCGTCGCCGGCGGCGATGCGGTCCAGCGTCTCGACGCCGCGCACCGCGCCGATGCGGCAGGGGGTGCATTTGCCGCAGCTCTCCACGGCGCAGAACTCCATGGCAAACCGCGCCATGCCCAGCATGTCGGCGCTGTCGTCGAACACCACGAGCCCGGCATGGCCGATCAGCGCGCCCTGGCCGTCGAACTCCTCGTAGCCAAAGGGCGTGTCGAACTGCTCCGGGCTGAGATAGGCGCCGAGCGGGCCGCCGACCTGCACCGCCTTGACCGCGCGGCCCGAAGCGGTGCCGCCGCCCAAGTCCTCGACGATCTGGCCAAGGCTCATGCCGAAGGCGGTCTCGAAGAGGCCGCCATGGCGGACATTGCCAGCGATCTGCAGCGGAATTGTGCCCTTGGAGCGCCCTAGGCCAAAATTGGCGTAGTGCTCGGCGCCCTTCTCGAAGATCACCGGCACGGTGGCGAGCGAGATGACGTTGTTGACGACGGTGGGCTTGCCGAAGGCGCCCTCGAGCGCCGGCAGCGGCGGCTTGGCGCGGACCACGCCGCGCTTGCCCTCGAGCGAGTTCAAGAGCGAGGTCTCCTCGCCGCAGACATAGGCCCCGGCGCCGACGCGCACCTCCATGTCGAAGGCGTGGCCCGATCCCAGCACGTCCGGGCCCAGCACGCCCGCGGCGCGGGCGATCTCGATGGCGCGGCTCAGCACCGCGATGGCATCGGGATATTCCGAGCGCAGGTAGACGAAGCCCTTCTCGGCGTGGCAGCCGATGCCGGCGATCGCCATGCCCTCGATCAGGCAGAACGGGTCGCCCTCGATGATCATGCGGTCGGCGAAGGTGCCGCTGTCACCCTCGTCGGCGTTGCAGACGATGTACTTGCGGTCCGCATGGGCCATGCGAACGGTGTCCCACTTGATGCCGGTCGGGAAGCCCGCCCCGCCGCGACCGCGCAGGCCCGAGAGCTTGACCTCGTCGATGATCTCCTCGGCCTTCATGCCGATGGCGCGGCGCAGGCCCGCGAGGCCGCCATGGGCCTCGTACTGCGGGAGCGACAGCGGATCGGTGAGGCCGCAGCGGGCAAAGGTCAGCCGGGTCTGGCGCTTCATCCAGTCGAGCTCTTCGGTCAGCCCGAGCGCCTTCTCGTGGCCGTCCTCGAACAGCGCCGAGACATCCGCCGGGGTCATCGGACCATAGGCCATGCGGCCCTCGGGCGTTTCGACCTCGACCAGCGGCTCGAGCCAGATCATCCCGCGCGAGCCGTTGCGCGCGATCTCGATCTCGATGCCGCGCGTCTCGGCCTCGGCACGGATCGCCGCGACCACATCCTCGGCGCCAAGCGCCTTGGCGGCGCTGTCCATGGGAACCCAGATCTTCATGCCGCACCCTCCAGCTCGGCGTCGATGCGGGCGGCGTCGGCCCGGGCGATGAGCCGGTCGCCGACCATCGCGGCGGGCGCGCAGGCGCAGAGACCGAGGCAATAGACCGCCTCCACCGTCACCCGCCCGTCGGGCGTGGTGCCGCCCCAGCCGATGCCGAGCTTGCCCAGCACCGCCTCGGAGAGCGCATTCGCGCCCATCGACTGGCAGGCCTCGGCGCGGCAGATCTTGACCACGTGGCGGCCGGCGGGGGCCTTGCGGAAATCGTGGTAGAACGACATCACCCCGTGCACCTCGGCGCGGCTCAGGTTCAGCGTCTCGGCGATCAGCGGCAGCGCCGCCTCGGGGACGTGCCCGCAGGCGTCCTGAATGGCGTGCAGGATCGGCAGCAGAGGCCCTTCGAGGTGCATCTGCGCGTCGATCAGGGCCTGCAGCTCTTCCGATGTCGGGTGCGAGTGGCGCATTCGGGCTTCTCCTCCCATGGATTTCAACGGTTTTGCCAGATCCATGATTTATGAATCAATATCGCTGTTCCGTCAGTTGATAGCCTTTAGCTATCAAAATGCGGGCCGCGTCAGCCCCTCCGCCTCGTCGAGAAGCGCTTGCAGAACGGGGGTATAGGGCTCCTGATGCGGCGCGATCAGCCCGACGCCCGGGGCGGCGCCCTCGCTCTTGAGCGGCACCACCGCCAGCGGCTTGCCCTCGCAGAGGAACCGCGCGAGATCGTCGGGCAGGATGGTGACCCAGTCGCCGTGCAGGACGTTGGCCACCAGCACCACTGTCGAGTTCGATTCGATCAGCGCCGCCGGGCCGATCCCGGCCTCCATGAAATGGCGGTTGATGATGCGGCGGTTCTGCATGTCCGGCGTCAGCAGGCAGAGCCGCGCCGCGCCAAGCGCCTCCCAGCCGATCGGGCCGCCTTTGGCGAAGGGATGATCGGGGCGGCAGACCAGCGTGTAGCTCTCGGCATAGAGCGGGCGGGTGGTGACCCGTCCCAGCGGCTCGTTGTCGAGATAGGTGATGCCGACATCGATCTCGAGATCGTCGAGCAGCGACAGGATCTCGGCCGAGGCGCGCGACAGCACCGTGAAGCTGACATTCGGATGCCGCGCGGTGAATCCGGTGACCAGCCGCGAGGCCCATGTCAGCGCCGTGGGGATCACCGCCAGCCGCAGGTTGCCCGCGAGTCCCTCGCGCGAGGCGCGCATCTCGTCGCGCAGCCGCCGTGTGTCGCCGACGATCTGCCGGGCGCGGATCAGAGCGCGCTGGCCCTCGGGGGTCAGCCCGCCGAACCGCGAGCCGCGGCTGACCAGCTTGACCCCGAGCTGTTCCTCGAGCTGGCGGATGCCGGTGGAGAGCGAGGGCTGGGTGATGCCGAGGCTCTCGGCGGCCCGGCCGAAATGCTGCTCGCGCGCGAGGGCAATGAGCATTTCGAGCTTGGCGATCATGATTTTCTATCGAAAAGGCGCATCGTGATACCTTGTCGCAAATGAGCCTGGGTGGCAATCACGCAGAGGCGCGGTTCGTCAAGCGAAACAATCGCCAATTCCGGGCGCCGCAAGGGGCGATTTTTGTGCGCAAATATTGAATAGTGGGAAAGAATACCTACTAAAAGTACGACAATAATCGCGAACGCACCCCGTCATCGGTCCGCAGAGGCCCCGGCGGAGAAGACGAAGGAACAGGGATGGTTTCAGGCAGCGGACTTTTGGCCGTCATGGTATTGTTGCCCTTTATCGGCGCCTTGGTGCCGGGGCTGATGATCCGTGCGGGGCGCGATGCTTGCGCCACGTTCACCGCCGTTCCAACCCTGTTGGCACTGGTCTTCCTTGGCGTGCTGGCCCCCGAGGTCATGCAGGGCGGCACCGTCACCGCCCGCATCGAGTGGCTTCCGATGCTCGGGCTGAACGCGAATTTCTTCCTCGACGGTCTGGGGCTGCTGTTTGCCGGGATGATCCTCGGCATGGGGCTGCTGATCACGCTTTATGCCCGGTTCTACCTCTCGGGCGACGATCCGATGGGGCAGTTCTACACCTACCTGCTGCTGTTTCAGGGCGCGATGCTCGGCATCTCGGTGTCCGACAACATCCTGCTGCTGCTGGTGTTCTGGGAGCTGACCTCGCTGTCGTCCTTCCTGCTGATCGGCTACTGGAAGCACTTGCCCGAGGGCCGTCAGGGCGCCCGCATGGCGCTGACGGTCACCGGGGCAGGGGGCCTCGCGATGATCGCGGGGATGCTGATCCTTGGCAATATCGTCGGCAGCTATGACCTGACGGTGATCCTGCAGCATGGCGACGAGATCCGCGCCTCGGACGCTTACCTGCCGGCGCTGATCCTGATCCTGCTCGGTGCCTTCACCAAGTCGGCGCAGTTCCCGTTCCATTTCTGGCTGCCACACGCCATGGCGGCGCCGACGCCGGTCTCGGCCTACCTGCACTCGGCGACGATGGTGAAGGCAGGCGTGTTCCTGATGGCGCGCATGTGGCCCGCGCTCGCGGGCACCGATGCGTGGTTCTACATCGTCTCGACCGTGGGTCTGATCACCATGGTGATCGGCGCGCTGATCGCGCTCTTCAAGGACGATCTCAAGGCGCTGCTGGCCTTTTCGACCGTGAGCCACCTTGGCCTGCTGACCATGCTGCTGGGCTTCGGCACGCCGATGGCGGCGACGGTGGCGGTGTTCCACATCCTCAACCACCTGACCTTCAAGGCGGCGCTGTTCATGAGCGCCGGCATCGTCGATCACGAGACCCATACCCGCGACATCAAGCGCCTCGGCGGGCTTGCGAGCCTGATGCCCGCGACGGCGCTGATCGCCGTGGTGGCGGCGCTGTCGATGGCGGGCATTCCGCCGCTCAACGGCTTCATGTCGAAGGAGCTGATGCTGGAAGAGGCCGCGCATACCGACTGGTGGGGCGGCGAGTGGCCGATCATCATCCTTGCCACCACCGGCGCGCTGCTCTCGGTGGCCTATTCCTTCCGCTTCATCGGTCACACCTTCTTTGGCCCGGTGCGCGACGACTA
The DNA here is from genome assembly GCF_059781815.1 of Salipiger sp. NCBI lineage: Bacteria > Pseudomonadati > Pseudomonadota > Alphaproteobacteria > Rhodobacterales > Roseobacteraceae > Salipiger > Salipiger sp. The sequence goes on from NZ_JBYNAH010000032.1 coordinate 19,703, forward strand.
CCCGCATCACCCGCACGACCCGCCCACCGGCATGCTGCTGGCCCCGGCCTTCCTCTCGGCGATGGTGGTGCTGATCGGCCTCTTCCCGATGGTCTTTGCCGGACCCATCGTCGACGTCGCAAGTGCGGCGGTCACCGGGGGCACGGCCGAGCACGTGCATCTCAAGCTCTGGCACGGCGTGACGCCGGCGCTCTTCATGTCGATCATCGCGGTGGCCGGCGGGGCCTTCCTGCTCTACCTGCACCGCCCGCTCGACCGCGCCTGGCAGCGCGCGCCGCGCCCCGAGGCCAAGGCGATGTTCGACTGGGTGATGGCCCGTGTCGCCGTGGCCTCGCGCTGGCTGGTCGAGGTCAGCCATAACGGCGCCATCAGCCGCTATCTGGCGATCTTCGTGGTCGCCACGGTGCTGCTGGGCTTTGCCGCCTATCAGGGCGGGGGCACCCAGGCGCCGACGCGCGAGTTGCTCCCCGTCCCGCCGCTGGTGGCCGTGGGCTTCGTGCTGACCATGCTGGCGACGCTGGCAACGGTGTTTGCCCACCGCAACCGCTTCCGGACCCTGATCCTGGTGAGCGTGGTCGGCCTCATGGTCTCGGCGGGCTTCGTCTACCTCTCGGCGCCGGATCTCGCGCTGACCCAGATCTCGGTCGACACCGTGACGGTGATGCTGATGCTCCTGGCGCTGCACTTCCTGCCCAAGTACACGCCGCTCGAGAGTCCGCTTTCGATGCGCATCCGTGACGGTGTGATCGCCGTGGTGGCGGGGGCCGCGGTCGCGGCGCTGGCCTACAGCTTCATGCTGACCGACGTGAGTTCGATCTCGGACTACCATCTTGCCAACTCCTACAAAGGCGGCGGCGGCACCAACGTGGTGAACGTGATCCTCGTCGACTTCCGGGGCTATGACACCTACGGCGAGATCGTGGTGCTCGGCATCGCCGGCCTGACGCTCTACGCGCTGATGGAGGCGCTGCTCAACGGTCCGGCCTCGCGCCGCCTGCGCAACTGGACCTTCCCGCCCGACCGCTCGCGCGACCGGCACCCGCTGATGATGGTGGTTGCGACCCGCGTGATGATGCCGATCGCGGCTCTGGTCGGCGTCTACATCTTCCTGCGCGGCCACAACCTGCCCGGCGGCGGCTTCGTCTCGGGGCTGGTGATCTCGATCGCGCTGCTGATGCAGTACATGGCCTCGGGCTTTGCCTGGACGCAGGAGCGCAAGCGCTTCGAGTATCACGCGATGATCGGCTGGGGCGTCATCATCGCCGGGCTGACCGGCGCCGGCGCCTGGCTTGCCGGGGCGCCGTTCCTGACCAGCGCTTTCGGCTATTTCACCATCCCGCCCTTCGAGGAGTTCGAGCTGGCCACCGCCATGCTGTTCGACCTTGGCGTGTTCCTGACCGTGCTCGGGGCGGTGATGCTGATGCTCTACAGCCTGTCGCGGATGGCGCGCTACGCCGGCGAGACGGTGAACCTGGAGCCGATGGATTACGACCCCTCGCGGCGCGTCGACGCCGCAGTAGAGGCCGACAAGAAGGACGAGCAGTAACATGGAACTTGTCGTGGCAACCACGATTGGCGGCCTGACCGCTGCGGGGGTCTACCTGATCCTGCGGCTGCGGGCCTTTCCGGTCATCCTTGGGCTGACGCTGCTGACCTACGCGGTCAACGTCTTCGTCTTTGCCACCGGCCGTCTGGCCGTGGGCGTGCCGCCGGTGCTCAACGACGGCGCCTCGGCCTATACCGATCCGCTGCCGCAGGCGCTGGTGCTAACGGCGATCGTGATCTCCTTCGGCATGACCGCCGTGCTGGTGCTGATCGCGCTCGGCGCGGCGCTCGAGACCGGCGACGACCGGGTCAACATCGACGACGAGACGCGCGGGGAGGGTGACACGTGAATCACTGGATCATCGCTCCGGTCGTGCTTCCGGCGCTGCTCGCACCGGTCATCGCCTTCGTCATGCGCCATGACATCACCCTGCAGCGCGCCGCCTCGCTGGCCGGGGCGGTGGTGCTGACCGCCATCGCGGCGGGGCTGTTCATGCTCTCGGCCGATGGCAGCGTGCATGTCTACCGCCTCGGCGCCTGGCCTGCGCCCTTCGGCATCGTGCTGGTGCTCGACCGGCTTTCGGCGCTGCTCATCCTGCTGACCTCGGTGCTGGGGCTGATCGTGCTGATGCACGCGGCCGCGAGCGGCTGGGACACGCGGGGGCGGCATTTCCACGCGCTGATGCAGTTCCAGCTGATGGGCATCTGCGGTGCCTTCCTGACCGGCGACGCCTTCAACCTCTTCGTGCTGTTCGAGATCCTGCTGATCGCCTCCTACGGGCTCGCGATCCACAGCGGCGGCAAGGCGCGGCTGAAATCCGGCCTGCAATACGTCATCATGAACCTCGCCGGATCGAGCCTGTTCCTGATCGCGCTCGGCACGCTTTACGCCACCACCGGCACGCTCAACATCGCCGACCTGTCGGTGAAGGTGCGCGAGATCCCGGTCGAGGAGGCGGCGCTGGTGCGCGTGGCCTCGATGCTGCTGATGATCGTCTTCGCGGTGAAGGCGGCGCTGTTCCCGGTGCAGTTCTGGCTGCCCGGCACCTATGCCAACGCGCCCGCCCCGGTGGCGGCGCTGTTCGCCATCATGACCAAGGTCGGCGCCTACGCCATCCTGCGCATGCACACCGTGGTCTTCGGCCCCGACGCAGGCGCCATCGGCACCCTGTCACAGGACTGGCTGATGCCGGCGGCGCTGGTGACGGTGGCCATCGGCGGCTTCGGGGTGATGGGCGCACGGCGGCTGATGCCGCTCATCGCCTTCGCGGTGCTGGGCTCGACCGGCACGCTGATGCTCGCGGTCTCGGCCTTCAATCCCTATGCCGCGACCGCGGCGCTCTACTACCTGCTGCACTCGACCATGGCGACCGCGGCGCTGTTCCTCGTGGCCGACCTGCTGCTGACCCGGCGCGACAGCGGCGACCTGCTCAAGGTGGCCCCGGCCACGGTGCAGAACGGCTTCCTCGCGGCGCTGTTCTTCGCCGCCGCCATCGGTATCGCCGGCATGCCGCCGCTGAGCGGCTTCCTCGGCAAGCTTCTGGTGCTCGATGCGCTGCGGGTGGCGGATTATACTTGGCTGGTCTGGACCGTGGTTCTGGTGGGGTCGCTGCTGACCATCGTCGGCTTCGTGCGCGCCGGCAGCCTGCTGTTCTGGAAATCGACCTCTCCCGAGCTGGCAGGGCCGATGGAGCCCGAACCCGAGGAGGAGCGGCCCCCCGCGAACACGATCGGCCCGATGCTGGCCGCGCCGAGCATCCTGGCGCTGGCCTCGCTCGCCGCGCTGACGATCTTTGCCGGGCCGGTGGCGCGCCACATGAAGGCCACCGCCGAGCAGCTCTTCGATCCCATCGCCTATGTCACCGCGGTGCTGGTCGACCAGGATGGGACCAAGGATCCGTCGTCGAAGAAGGACACCCACGGCGAGGAGACGCATGGGGACGCCTCTGGCGAGGAGGCCTCCCACGGGGACAGCCCGGACGAGGGCACATCGCCTGAGGAGGGCCACTGACCATGCTGCGACGCGTCTTTCCGCACCCGATCCTGTCGCTGACGCTGGTCATCGTCTGGCTGGCTCTGGTCAACAAGGTCACGCTCGGCAACCTGTTCCTCGGCGTGGTGTTCGGCGTTGTGATCCCGGCGATGACGGCCCCCTACTGGCCCAACCGTCCCAAGCTGCGGGCGCCGCTGATGGCTGCCGAATACGCCCTCGTGGTGCTCTGGGACATCATCGTGGCCAATTTCGAGGTCGCCGCGATCGTGCTGTTCAAGCGCAACGACAAGATCCGCTCGCAATGGGTCGTGGTGCCGCTCGAGCTGCGCTCGCCCGAGGCGATTACCGTGCTCGCGGGGACCATCACCATGACGCCGGGCACCGTCTCGGCGACGCTGGCGGCCGACGGCGGCAGCCTTCTGGTGCACGCGCTGCACACCGATGACCCGGATGCCATCCGGGACGAGATCAAGAGCCGCTACGAGCGCCGCCTGATGGAGATCTTCCGATGATCGTCACCTATGCCTTGTACTTCGCCTTCGCCTGTTTCGGCTTTGGCCTGCTCTCGACCATGTGGCGCATGCTGGTGGGGCCGACCCAGGCGGACCGCATCCTCGCCCTCGACACCATGGTGATCAACTTCATCGCGCTGATCGTGCTCTACGGCATCTGGCAGGGCACCGCGATCTACTTCGAAGCCTCGATGCTGATTGCCATGGTCGGTTTCGTCTCAACCGTCGCCCTGTGCCGCTTCATCCTGCGCGGCGACATCATCGAGTAAGGAGGATCTGATGGATCAGGACCTGTCCCTGCTGGCCGAACTTCTGGTGGCCTTCTTCCTCGTGGTCGGGGGGATCTTTGCGCTGGTGGGCTCGATCGGGCTGATCCGGCTGAAGAACACCATGCAGCGCCTGCACGCGCCGACTAAGGCGACCACCGTCGGGGTCGGCGGCGCGCTGATCGGCTCGATGCTCTATTTCCTGCTGATCGAGAACCAGCTTTCGTTTCATGAACTGCTGATCACGCTGTTCCTGTTCCTCACCGCGCCGATCACCGCGAACTTCATCGCCAAGACCTACATGCAGGACAAGGTGCGCCGGAAGGATCTCCCGGAATCGGGCCGCGAATACGGCTGGGCGATCTACGATCACCCGCCCGAGATGACCGACGACGGCAAGTGAGGCCGTTCAGGCCTCGCTTTGTCAGGCCTCGCTTTCCTCGAGCAACTCGCGCGGGATGACGAAGCCTTTGGCGATGCCGGTGGCGGGTTCGAGCTGCGACCAGTCGTCGATTTCGAACTCGGCCACCAGCGTGGCGCCGGTGGGGTAGTCGGCAAAGCGCGGGTGGCGCGGCGGATCTGCCATCAGCTCATCGGCGAATTCGGCGATGCCCGGGTTATGCCCGACCATGATCACCGTATCGCCCACGGCCTCGGTGAGGCACTTGAGCATCGCCACCGGGCCAGCGTGATAGAGCCGGTCCTCGTAGCGCGCCTCGGCCTGCGTATCGAGCAGGGCAAGGGTCTCGCGGGTGCGCGTGGCGCTCGAGCACAGCGCCTGATCCGGCGCCAGCCCCTGCGCGCGCAGCCAGTCTCCCAGCGCTTTCGCGCTCTTGCGGCCACGCTTGTTGAGCGGGCGCTGGTGATCGGCGCCGCCGGACGACCAGTCCGACTTGGCGTGTCGCATGAGGATCAGTCGTTTCATGCGCTCCCTCCCTAGCTGCCGTCCCAGTTTCCCATGAAGGCGGCCATGTGAAAAGCCGCCTGTTGGTCGCGCCTCTGAAGGCTGTGCGACAGCGGGCAGGCGCGGCGGGCGCGGCAGCCCTGTTCGCGACAGTTCTCGCCGTCTGCGCTGCGCAGGAAGCGCTGGCAGGCGGCGACGTCATAGAGGGCCTTGGCGCTCAGCGCGCCGACCGGGCAGGCCGTGGCGCAGGGGCGCGTGGTGCAGGTTTCGCAGGGGGAGGGCGCCGGGGCTGCCAGCTCGAGGCGGTCGGGGAGGGCGATGGCGCCGCGATAACTGATCAACAGGCCGATCGTTGCGTGCACTGAGAGCCCGATGGGGGAGGGGAAGGCCTCTCCCGTGCGCGCGGCCCAGTGCAGGAAGGGCGGCCAGGGAGGCCCGTCCGAGGGCAGCACCGCCGTGCCGCCGAACTGTCGCGCCAGCCGGCCCAGAACCCGTGCCGACCAGCGGTCGAGCGGATCGGGGAGGGCATCGGCCTGTTCGGGAGAGGCCTCGAAGAGCGGCCAGAAGCCCGGCTCATCCGGCCCGAGCAGCACCAGCGTGCCGGTGCCCTCGGGCGCGCGATCTTCGGGACGGGGATGAAAGGCCCCGCGCAGGGCGAGGCCGCAGGCGCGGGCTGCCTCGGACAGCGCCGCGAGGCTCACTCGCGCGAACGCACCGGCGGCAGGTCGGCGGAGCGGATCAGCGAGCCGGCGCCGTGCTCGGTGAAGAGCTCGAGCAGGCAGGCATTGGACACCCGCCCGTCGAGGATCACCACCGCGCGCACGCCCTCCTCGATCGCCTTCAGGGCGGTCTCGGTCTTGGGGATCATGCCGCCGGCGATGGTGCCGTCGGCGATCATCGCGCGCACCTCTTCCGGGGTCATCGCCGTCACCACCTCGCCGCTGGCGTTCTTGACGCCCGAGACATCGGTGAGAAGCAGCAGCCGGTCGGCCTTCAGCGCGCCGGCGATAGCGCCGGCGGCGGTGTCGCCGTTGACGTTGTAGGTCTCGGTGACCTCGGTGCCGGTGGCCACGGGGGCCACGACGGGGATGATGCCGGCGTCGAAGAGATCGCGCAGCACCTGCACGTTCATCTCGATCGGACGGCCGACGAAGCCCAGTTCCGGATCGTCGGGCTCGCAGACGATGAGATCGTCATCCTTGCCCGAAAGGCCGACCGCGCGGCCGCCCTCGTCCATGATGGCCTGCACGATTCGCTTGTTCACCAGCCCGGTCAGCACCATCTCGACCACCTCGACGGTGGCCTTGTCGGTGACCCGCTTGCCGCGCACGAAATGGCTCTCGATGTTGAGCCGCTTGAGCATGTCGTTGATCATCGGACCGCCGCCATGCACCACCACCGGGTTCACGCCGACCTGACGCATCAGAACGATGTCCCGGGCGAACTCGGCCATGGCCTCGTCGTCGCCCATGGCATTGCCGCCGAACTTCACCACCACCACGGCGCCGGTATAGCGCTGCATGTAGGGGAGGGCTTCGTTGAGCGTGCGGGCGGTGGCGATCCAGTCTCGGTTCATCTTTTGCTGCTTCATGTCTAGAAGGCATCCTTCCGATGCGGTCGATTTGCCTTCCTGTGTCCGGGATGACCGCGTGGGACGCAAGATTTTTCGTACGAAAAATCTTTCCTCGCGGCTGGCGGGCGAAAACTCTTCGCGGAAGAGTTTTCTCAGTCGAGCCCTGCGATGATGGCGCGCAGAAGGGCGATGCCGTCACCCTTCTCGGAACTGGTCAGCACCAGTTCGGGAAACGCCGCCGGGTGCTTGGCGAGCTTCTCGCGCACCTGCGCCAGCACCTTCTCACGGTCCTTCTCCTTGACCTTGTCGGCCTTGGTCAGCACCGCTTGGAAGGTCACCGCCGAGCGGTCGAGCAGGGTCATGATCTCCTCGTCGACCGCCTTCACGCCATGGCGCGCGTCGATCAGCACGAAGGCCCGTCGCAGCGAGACCCGGCCCGAGAGATATTGCTTGAGTAGGCGCTGCCATTTCTCGACCACCGAGACCGGCGCGTTGGCAAAGCCATAGCCCGGAAGATCGACGAGGTAGCGCTCGTCGCCCAGGGTGAAGAAGTTGATCTCCTGGGTGCGGCCCGGCGTGTTCGACGCCCGCGCCAGCCCCTTGCGGCCGGTGAGCGCGTTGATCAGGCTCGACTTGCCGACATTGGACCGGCCCGCAAAGCAGACCTCGACGCGGTCGTCGGGCGGCAGACCGTCCATGGCGACCACGCCCTTGAGGAAATCGACTTCGCCGGCAAAGAGCTTGCGCGCCGCCTCGCGGGCGTCGTCATCGGGCTCTTTGGCGAGCGGGAAGGGAAGCGATGTCATATCGGGGTAACCTCGTTGCCTGTGGCGATCATGCCGCCCTTCGTGACCCGCGCATAGACCCCGAAATCGCGGTGGCCCCAGCCGGTATGCAGCGCCCGCACCGGCTCGGCGTCGCGCTGGCCGGTCTCGGGGCTGGCCTCGGTGGCGCGGCAGCGTTCAATGCGCTCGGTGATCTCGAGCTCGACATCGCCGATGCGCAGGCGCTTGCCGATCCAGTCGAACTCGGCCCAGGGGGCGAGCCCGTCGAGAATCAGGTTGCCGCGGAAGCGTTCGATCTGCAGCGCCCGGCCCATGCGCTCCTCGAGGGCGCGCAGGCTGGCGAGGCTGAGGATCGACAGCTCGGCGTGGCCATTGTCGCCCATGCCCTGGGGCGGGGCGGGGACGAGCAGGCGCGGCGCCGGCGCGGTCTCGGGCCAGAGCGGGCGCACCCAACTGCTGAGCGCCGGCCCGTCGCTGCCGGGGGCGACGGCGATGTCGGGGCGGTCGGGATGGGAGAGCGCGATGCGGCCGTCTGCCTCGGTGCGGGCGCGGACCTGCGCCAGCGCCGGGCCGTCGGCCACCACGAGGAAGTTCTTGCGCGGCAGCCAGCCGAGCTCTTCCGGGGCATGCACGTGCTGAAGCGCCCATGCCCGGTCTCCGGGCATGGGCGCATCCTTGTCCAGGATCACCGTCTCAAGGGGCTCGATGCCGATCCCCTTGATCGGGTAGCGCGCGATCTGGGCGAGCCTTGCGGTCATTTGCCCTTGGCGTCGCCGTCAGCCTTGGCCTTGCGCTTGAAGCCCGACTTGATGTTGCCGAACACGTCGGGCTTGTAGCCCTGGCTGCGCATGATCAGGTATTGCTGGGTGAAGGTGATGGTGTTGTTGGTGATCCAGTAGACGACGAGCCCGCTGGCGAAGCCGCCGAGCATGAACATGAACACCCACGGCATCCAGGCGAAGATCATCTTCTGCGTCGGGTCGGCGGGCGCCGGGTTCAGCTTCTGCTGCAGCCACATCGAGATGCCGAGCAGCAGCGGCAGGATGCCGATGAACACGAGCGCCAGGGTGCTGCCCGGCTCGGGCGCGGCCCAGGGCAGCAGGCCGAACAGGTTGAACAGCGAGGTCGGGTCCGGGGTCGAGAGATCCTGGAACGGGCCGAACCATGCCGCGTGGCGCAGCTCGAAGGCCACGAAGATCACCTTGTAGAGAGAGAAGAAGATCGGGATCTGCAGCAGGATCGGCAGACAGCCCGAGGCCGGGTTGACCTTTTCCTTCTTGTAGAGCGCCATCATCTCCTGCTGGAGCTTCTGGCGGTCGTCGCCGGCCTTCTCCTTGAGCTTCTCCATCTCCGGCTGAAGCTCCTTCATCTTCGCCATCGAGACGTAGGATTTGAAGGCCAGGGGGAACAGGATCGCCTTGATGATCAGGGTCAGGCCGATGATCGACCAGCCCATGTTGCCGATCAGCGCGTGGATGTGGTGCAGCAGCCAGAAGATCGGCTTGGTGAGGAAGAAGAACCAGCCCCAGTCGATCGAGTCGATGAAGCGCACGACGCCGGCATCCTCGTAATCGCGGATGGTCTCGTATTCCTTCGCGCCGGCGAAGAGCTGGGTGGTGACCTCCTGGGTCTCGCCGGGGGCGAGGGTCATGGTCGGCAGCACCGCCTCGGTCTGGTAGATGTCGCGGCGCTCGTCATACTTCGCGGCCTGCTTGAACGGCGCGCCCTGCTGCGGGATCAGCGTGGTCATCCAGTAGTGGTCGGTGAAGCCGATCCAGCCGTTCTCGGTCACCTGGGTGACCTCGGCGCGGGCGCCCTCGTTCTGGTTGATGTCCATGTCGGGCATGTCGGAGTAGCCGATTTCCGTCAGCTTGCCATCGGCGATCGCAACGACACCCTCGTGCAGGACGAAGAAGTTTTTCTGGTCGGCCGGCTCGCCATGGCGGGCGATGATGCCGTAGGGAGCGGCGGAAACGGTGCCCTCGCTCGCGTTCTCGACCGACTGGGTGACCGAGAACATGAAATCCTCGTCGACCGCGATGGTGCGGCGGAAGATCAGGCCGGCGGGGCTTTCCCAGCGCAGGGTGACGGGGCTGTCGGTGCCGAGCGTCTCACCGGATTCGATCTGCCAGGCGGTATTGGCGCCGGGGACGTCCTCGAGGCCGAGGCCCGAGCCCGGGGCCCAGCCATAGAGCGCGTAATAGGGGTTGCTGTCACCGACCGGCTCGAGGATCTGCACGTTGGGCGAGCCCTCGTCGAGGGTGACGGTGTAGTCCTTCAGGATCAGCTCGTCGATGCGGCCGCCTGTGAGCGAGATCGAGCCGCCGAGGCGTGCGGTGTCGATCGCGACGCGCGGGGCATCGACGGTCTCGGCC
>NZ_JBYNAH010000033.1:0-29386 GCF_059781815.1 Salipiger sp.
CTCGCCGATCTGGTATACGCCCGAGGGCTGAGACAAAAAGGACACCTCGGATCAGTCTTGGAGGGATCGCTCGGCGCGGCATCCGTCGTTCTCCGCTTGCCAGCGTCTTGGTTCTTGCGTGACCATATCAGCTGGGAGGTCGTGATCAGAGAAGGCTGCCTGAACGACCGCTTTCGAGGCCTTGGTTGAGCCGGGAATAGGCAATTTGGCTTCTTGTCTCAGCCGTTCGGTTTGTGCGCAGCGAAGGTCAATCGGAACCGTCCTGAGCTGAAACTGCACCACACAATGTGAGGCGCTGGTTCTCTCCGACAACAGAACGATCTACCACTTGAAGGTGACCGCCGGTCAGAATATTTATGACCAGCAGTCATTTTGGAGTGGGACGTGGGAATCAAGGGAAACTGGGCGCTTGTGACAGGCGCGACAGGTGGATTGGGGGCGGAACTGGCAGGACACCTCGCGGAACGTCGGTGCAACATCGTGCTGTCGGCGCGCAGCCAGGATGCGCTTGAGGCGCTGGCCTCCGATCTCAAAACGCGCTTTGGTGTCGAGGTCACCGTCGAGGCTTGTGATCTGGCAGCCCCCAGTGCCGCAGCCGGTCTTCACAAGCGGCTGTCCGAAAGAGGAATTGCGATCGACATCCTGGTAAATAACGCAGGCCTCGGCCGGCATGGCGGCTTCCTCGATTATTCGGCTGATGCAACGGACGAGATGCTGCGCATCAACATGGGGAGCCTTACCGAGCTTTCCCGCCTCTTCGGAATGGAGATGGCACAACGGGGGCGTGGACGCATCATGCTGGTCGGGAGCCTCACCGCCTATGCAGCGTGTCCGAGCTACGCGGTATATGCGGCGAGCAAGGCTTACGTCCTGCACTTAGGCGAAGCGTTGCACGAAGAACTCTCTCCCAAAGGGGTCAGCGTGACCGTATTGTCCCCGGGCCTCATGGATACCGGGTTCCTTGACGCGTCCGGCCACAATCCGAGCGCCTTCTTGCGCTCCACGATGCTTGTGCCCTCTCAAGTCGCCGAGATCGGTATCAAAGCATTGCTGAAAGGGCGGCGGAATGTCGTACCAGGCGGGATGAACTGCCTAACTGCCTTTTGCTCACGCCTGATGCCGCGTGGTGTCATGACAAGGCTGATGGGGTGCCTACTGACGAATGCGGGCTGAACCGATGGTGCAATACGCGACCGGCATCGAAGACAAGGAAGCGCGGCGGGAGGCCATCCTCGCTGCTGCCCTGGCGCTTTACCTTGAAGACACGCGTCGCCTCCCGTCGGTCGCGTCCATCGCCGCGCGGGCCGGACTCGCCAAGGGTACTGTCTACCTCTACTTTGACAGCAAAGAGCAGGTCTTCTCCTCGCTGCTCGTTCGGGATTGGCGCAACTTCATCGGCCTTGTGATCGCGTGTTTCGAACGAGCCTCGGGGGACTCTGAACGAACCGTCTCTGACTTCATCGCGCGTTACGCAGGCCATATCGTTGCCCATCCGTCGCTGATGCGGCTGGACTCCATGGGGTATGCAATTCTTGAACCCAATCTACCGGAAAACAAGCTGCTCGATATCAAGATGCAGCTTGCATCCGTCATCGAAGATGCTGGAGCCGTCGTGGACACCACACTTGCATTGCAACCAGGCGTGGGCGTCAGGTTGCTTATCGGCAGTTTCGCCATGACACGTGGACTGTGGCAGATATCCGACCTTCCGGACGCTGTGCGGCAAAGCCCTGAATTCTCTCAGCATCCTTACGCCAAGCTGGATTTCGGCCAAGACCTGGTGCGGGCACTGGTCGATTACTGGCATGGCAGCTGGGGCAACTTCCCTGCGCCGCCGGGCCCAGATTTTGCCGGCTTCGGATAGGCGCATCCCGCCACGGAAATCGTCTCACGTCGATCCCGTCCAATCCTTCATCCCGCGCCTCGGCGCGGGATGAAGGATTGGACAAGTCTCATCAATGCAAGGAACAGCAATGTCCGCCTACTTCATCATCAGCTACGACATCGTCGATTTTGAGGAGTTCCAGAAATACCCTCCGAAGGTCTGGCGTCTGTTACAGAACTACGAAGGGGAGTTGCTGGCTTCCGATACAGAGGCCGAAGCGATCGAAGGCGATCGAAAGATGATGCACGCCATCATCCGTTTTCCGTCGAAGGAAAGTGCTCTGGCCTGCTTCAAGAGCGACGAGTACCAGAACCAGATCATGCATCATCGTCACAAATCCACGACGGATACCCAGGTCGTACTTGCGCAGGGATTTGATCCAGCGGTCATGCAATGATTTACAGCACCGTTCAGCGTAGGTTGGTTAGACGGCTTTTCCCACTAAAAGACCCCAAGTCTAGCTAAGCAGACCGGCTATTAGCCCGTACTCTATCGAGGTTGCGAAGAGGATCTCAGCTTCCTGCGAAGACGTAAAGTCGAGTGCGGTGGTGTTGAATTCGCCCGACACGTGGGTCTCGTCCGTTTTCGGGTTAGTCCAGATGTCAAACGTGTTGGAAACGTCGAAGCTAAGTTCGCTCGGGTCAAGATCCTCGCCGCTGTTGTGGACCTCTCCGCTCAAGTAAAATCCGCCGAACTGGAAACCAAAGGAATAACTCAGGATCTCTATCTGACCTTCACTCTCCTCAGCGCTGAAGAACACGAACACATCGTTGGTACCGTCTAGCACTGCCATTGCCCGACTCCCTCTATGGTTGCCATAAGATACCCTAAGATTGCGTTTTGGTGGAGCGAATGTGATCTCGTTCGGCAAATTTCCGCGCCAGCCCCCCTTGACGCCGAGCCCGCCCCCTCACCAGCGCATGCCCCATGAGGAACAGCATCGCGCCAGTGCCTGGGTATTTCTTGTATGACCGAGTATGGGGTCGAGCCTATCTGCCGGGTTTTGCCGATCGCCCCTGACCTTCTATGAGCAGCAAAGGCCGAGGAGAAGTTCTATGAACAGGGGAACAAGTTCGATAAACTCGCGTGAAGCAGAGTAGTCAGCCTCCGGGTAAACCGGGGCACCCACCGTATCAGTTCAGAATCCACATGCGGCTGCATACTTAGTTCAATTTCGGTAAGGACATCTCATGGAAAATTCGATCGGCTTCTTTGACATCATTTGGTCCATCTTCTGGCTATTCTTGATGGTGGCCTGGTTCTGGGTGATGATTTCAGTCGTCACGGACATTTTCCGCTCAGATGACCTGCGCGGCATCTACAAAGCGGCATGGGTTGCCTTCGTCATTCTCATCCCATGGCTTGGCGTGCTCTCGTATCTCTTTGCCCGCGGCGACAAGATGCAGGCGCATAACGCGGCTGCACTGGCTAAACTCGAAGACACACAGCGCGACTATATTCGCTCGGTCGTCCAGGTTTCAGCTGCCGATGAACTTGAGAAGCTTGGCTCCCTCAAGGAGAAAGGCCTGCTCTCCGAGGAGGAGTTCCAGGCTCAAAAGGCGAAACTCCTCTCGCAGTGACGCGATAATTTCTCTGAATAGCCCCGCGTTTCTAAGCCCCGTCTCCATGAACCGCGAGACGGCGGCTCGCTCGAATAGACGCTGAACTTGGTCCGCCTCTGCACCGTGTCTTTCCTTGTCCGCATTATATCCCCTGCCCTGTTTGTCGCAGCGATGCTACTCGGCGCGTCGCCGGGACAGGGAGCACCGCAATGGGGAACCGCCGTCCGGCCGGTGCGGGTGGTGGGCGACGATGGCGGCGGGCAGCTCCGTCTGCGGCTGTCCGAGGTCCGAGCGCTGCGGGCGCAGGGCGTCCGAGTCGAGATCCGAGGCAGATACTGCCTCTCGTCCTGCACGCTCTATCTTGGTGCGGGCAATGTCTGCGTCAGCCCAGGAACGGAGTTCGGCTTTCACGGCCCCATCTATCTATACGAGCCGATCCGCTATGACCGCTTCGATTACTGGTCGCGACGCATGGCGGCGCACTACCCGCCGCCGCTGCGCGACTGGTTCCTGACCAGCGCGCGCTTCGTCACCCACGGCTATGTGACTCGCAGCGGCGCGGATCTCATCCGCATGGGTGTGGCGCGGTGCCGCGAGTGACTGGATGGCACAGGAAAAAAGACGGGCATGATTGCAGAAGTCGCCTTAGCGACTGTCTTCGCCCCCCCTTCAAGATCTTGGTCCATGCTTTCGATCACTGGGTCCATCTGCGGCATTCAATCAGTCACATCCCAGTCCTTCTTTGATGTCGAGCGGCCCCGACTGCGGACGCCCGACGAGTACGTCAGCGTTGACACGCCCAGGAGAATTTTATGAATATGGATTCAGGTTCATTCGAGAGTGTACGATGGGAAATGCATCAAACGACCACGGAATGCTCTCCTTTTCGCAACACCTTGCGTTGCCCTGCGAAGGGCGCACGAAGGGAGAGCGGACCCGGGTCCAACTCAAGATCGCCGCCTCCAAGATTCTCCAGACGGACGGCCAGCCGGGCCTAACGATCGCGAACATCTGCCAGATGGCCGGCGTCTCGAATGGAACATTCTACATCTACTTTCCGGATCGAAATGTCCTGCTCAATACTCTGCTCGCGGATTTCGTGTCGTTCCTCCAATCGTCGATGCGGGCTGCAAGCAGCGCTGAGTGCGAGCATACCCCTCGGGCGGCGACACGGGCCTATCTCGACCTTTTCCAGCAGAACAGTGGCCTGATGCGGTGCCTGATCCACCCCCTCGAAGGCTTCCCGGAAGCACAGGCCGCGTTTCAGATGTCGAACCGAGAATGGATTGAAGTGGTCGTCGCGTCCGTCGAGCGGCGGCAGCAGCGTGAAGGCGGTACCGAGGCACTCCCCCGTACGGAACTGCTTCGGCGCGCCTATGCACTTGGGGGAATGGTCGATCAGTATCTCTCCAACCTGCTGCTGTCGAAAGATCCAAACATCATTGAGATTTCGCAGGATCGAGAAGCGGTCCTCGAAACCCTTTCATTGATCTGGGAAAGGGGGATGTCGCGATGAGCACGATCACTGGCGCCGAAAAGCTCTCGGCCGCGGACTTAAGGCCACATATCGAAGCTATGTGGCAGGCCCAACGTGCCTATGTTGCCTCATCCTCTTCCTTCTACCGCGCTCTTTGGCAAGGCTGCATGCCTCCGGATAATCTCCGGGATCTGCCCGAGCTTCCCCTGTCCGACAAATCCCAACTGCGGCTTTCGCAGGCCGAACATCCGCCGTTCGGCGATTACCTTGCTGCCCCACGGCGAAAAGCCAGACGCCTGCACCGGACTTCGGGAACTACAGGACAGGCGATGAACCTCGCTCTCTCCGCGCTCGATACGCGGATCACTCAAGAAGTTGGCGGACGCTGCCACCGTTCGGCGGGGCTGGAGCCCAACCACACGGTGGTGCATTGCCTCAACTACCAAATGTGGATGGGCGGCCTGACCGATCACATGACGCTGGAGGAAACCGGAGCGTTGGTGGTCCCTTTTGGTGTCGGATCAACCGAACTGTTGGTTCGTACGATAAAAGAGGTCGGGGTCACTGCGATCTCCTGCACTCCCTCCTATCCGGCAGTGCTGGAGCGCGTGATCGATGAGACGTTTCCCCAGCTTACCCCACGTGACCTCGGTCTGAAACTGGGCTTGTTTGGGGGTGAGCCGGGGCTCGATGACCCAGCCTTCCGCGCCCGGCTGCGCGAGACTTGGGGCATGGAACCGCGCAATGCGAACTACGGCGTGTCGGATGTCTTTTCGAACTTCGGTGCCGAATGTCCTCATGACACCCGATTGCATTTCATGGCCGCGGACGTGCTGTACCCCGAGCTCATCAATCCAGATAGCGGCGCACCGATTGCGCTGGAGCCGGGCGCCAGCGGCGAACTGGTGCTGACCCATCTCGTCCGTGAGTGCCAGCCGCTGGTGCGGTTTCGTACCGGCGACATTGTCTCGATTGGCGACACCGAGCCCTGCAGTTGCGGCCGCACTGGCTTCCGCTTTTCGGTCGTTGGGCGCTCGGATGATATGGTGGTGGTGCGCGGCCTGAACATGTTCCCTTCGATGGTCGCTGCCGTGCTCAATGAAATCCCCGAACTGTCGGGCGACTACCGCATCAATCTCGACACACCGCCGCCCTACGACACGCTTCCGGTCAGCGCTGAGCTGGCTGATGGGGAGTCAGAAACAGATGATCTGGCGCGCAAGGTCGAGCAAGCGATCAAGTCTCGCTTGGGCGCGAGCGCGACCATCACCCTCTGCCCCGCCCGCACCTTCCCGCGTACTGAGACAAAGACAAAGCGCGTCATCAGGAGCTTTCAATGACCCATTTCAGCTACGACACGGTGCTGAGTCAACTTGGGCCCAATGGCGTCCGGACGATCTCCCTCAACCGACCGGACAGCCTCAACGCGATGAACCGGCAGCTGATCGACGATGTCGTCCAAGCCTTCGAGGATGCCAACACCGACCCAGAGACGCGCGTCATCATCTTCACGGGCACAGGCAGGGCCTTTTGCGCCGGTGACGATCGCAAGGCACATGTCCATCCAGAGACGGACGAGGAAGCACGAGCCCTTGTTCTTGCCATCCAGCGGGCAACGCAAGCAATTACCTTGGGCGCCAAGCCGGTCGTCGGCGCCATCAACGGCTGGGCCGTAGGAGGTGGGTTCGAGTGGGCGATCAATTGCGATTTTCCAATCTGGGCGGAGAACGCCAAGGGCTTCTTTCCGGAGGTGTCGCTGAACCTGTTTGTCACCGGAGCCGTTACATCTCTCCTGCCTGCACTCGTCGGGCTAAACAAGGCCCGTGAGATGTTGATGTTCGGGGATCAGTACTCAGCGCGGGACCTGGGCCAGATCGGACTGGCATGGAAAGTCGTCGAAGACGATCAACTGATGACAACGGCGATCGAGACGGCCGAGCGGCTTTCTGGCCTACCCCTCCTATCGGTCCGCGCAATGAAACGCGTTCTCAACCATGCTGCGATGCCTGATCTTTACAAAGCTCTTCAACTCGAGACAGATGCCACTGTCGCCGGCTTTCTCGATCCCGAAACGACCCGACGCCTGAAAGCGTTCTGACCCGATCGAAGACTGCCCGCATGATCGAATACCCATGCTGCCCCGAGCAGAGTCGCAGCAGTCGTGGTCACATCAAGCTATTCAGGACTGGAGACGCCTTGGCTTGATACAGAGCTCTTGGCGAGCTTGGTCACAGCCAAGCCCAAGCCAATGAAGAGAGAAGCGGCAACCAGAAAGCCGGCCACAAAGAAAACCTGGGCTCGGAGCCCTGTCGACGCCTTGGTGCCTTTCATCCAGTCGTTCAGAGGATCGCCGCTCTGAAAGCTTCGGAAGTCTCTCACGATGGCATTGGCTTGCGCGATGCGATCGAGCTGAAAATCTGCGTTGGTGCCCTCGGGGATCTTGTATCTCATCGGCCGAAAACGGAGCGGGTTGTTGGATTGGTTCGCAAGAGAACCAAGAGTAGCGACCTATTCTCACATACGAAGGAGAAAATTTGTAGTCGTAAGATCCGAACCGGGCTCCCGAGCCAAGGTCGGCTTTGACGACTTGTCAGTTTCAGAAACGGTGGTTTCCGAGGTGACGGCTCGCTCAGGCAAGCGGGGAGTGGCTCGGCTTCAAGCAATAGCAAGCGCCGGTCTTGCTGGCTTCCGGCGAGCTGAGCTTTCCAGTCCCTGATCAACGCCGCGCAAAGCCCTGAAGCACGCACGTGTCGGGCAAGCAGCAGATGTTGTTCGATACCGTTGATTGCCAGCCGTGCTCCCTATTAAATATGGTGCCCTTGGTTCACGCCGGTCTGCAGCGCCAATTTTGAACCTCTATGAGCCGTCTTCGTCTAAGCTCACGTCTGCGAAAGCCGTCTCGATCTTTTGCTCGAATGCGTCGCTGTCGATCCAGTCCGCGAGCTTGTCCATCGTGGCGATGAAGGCTGCGTATTCGTTCGGATCGAGGGCCTCGAACAGGACATCCATTCCGATCTCCGAGAGCTCGTCCGCTCGTTCGCGCACGCGTTGCCCCGCCTCGGTGATGTGAAGGCCGAACCGCCGGGCATCGGTCGGGTCGTTGCGGCGTTCGACAAACGCCTCTCTCACCAGCTTCTGGATCAGTCGCGACGCAAGGCTTCGCTCCAGCGCGGCCATCAGCGATATCTCGGCAAAGGTGATGCCGGGATGGTCACCGATCAGCCGCAACACACGAACCGTCCGGATGTCGAGCCCCCCTGTGAGCGCCTCGAACCGATCCTCAGCCGAATCGATAGCGACGCTGGCGAGCATGTTCAACTTGTAGATCGCGTTGCCCTCTCGGAAACCCTTAGACCATTTTCTGATCATCAATGCCCCTTATCAGCCTATTTTTCGGGCGTTTGGAAAATCCAAACCCCGACTCCTATCAAATTCCAAACTTCTTCTTTGTTCAATCATCTTATTTTGCAACTATCTTGCGATGAGATTAGTGTACAACGAGGAAATGGGCCAAATGAGCATTCTGGAAGACATCGAAGCGCGGCAGCACGAATTCGTCGGATGGCGCCATGACCTGCACGCGAACCCCGGTCTCGGCTTCGAAGAAAGCTTCGCCGCCGAGCTAGTGGAGCGGAAACTGAAGGAATTCGGCTTTGACGAGGTGCACACCGGCATTGGTGGAACCGGCATCGTGGGCGTTCTGAACGGCTCCCGTCCGTCGAACCGGACCATCGGCCTGCGCGCCGACATGGACGCGCTGCCGATCCCCGAAGAAACCGGAAAGCCCTATGCGTCCAAGGTGCCTGGCGTCATGCATGCCTGCGGCCACGACGGCCATACCGCCACGCTTCTCGCCACGGCGTGGCACCTTGCAAGAGAGCGCGACTTCGCAGGCAAGGTCGTCTTCATCTTCCAGCCTGCAGAAGAGGGTCTTGGCGGCGCGCTCGCCATGCTCAGCGACGGGTTGTTGGACCGCTTCCCCTGCGACCGTCTTTATGCCTACCACAACATGCCCGGAAGCGAGTTCGGCCACATCTTCACCCGCGAGGGCTGGACCGCCGCTGGTAGCACCTTCTTTACCATCAAGGTACAGGGGCGCGGCGGGCACGCCGCGATGCCCCACACCACGATCGATGCGGCACAGATCGCCTCGAACATCGTGACCACGGCACAAAGCATCGTGGGGCGCAACATCGACCCCATCGAGACCGGCATCGTGTCGTTCACGGATGTCTATGCCGGCACCAGCAGCTTCAACGTCATCCCCGACAAGGCTTCGCTAAAAGGTTGCCTGCGCTTCTTCAAAAAAGAGATCGGCGCCCAGATGGCCGACCGGCTGGAAGAGATAGCCAAGGGCGTCGCGGCCACCTATGGCGGCACCGCCGAGATCGCGTTCGAGGACATCTTCGTGCCCCTGGTAAATGACCCAGAGGCAACAGCCATCGCCATTGCCGCAGCCGAAACAACCGTCGGAGCCGAGAAGGTGCATGGCGACACCCCGGCCATGACCGGAAGCGAAGATTTTGCCTACATGATCGAGGATATCCCGGGCAACTACGTCATGGTCGGCTCCGGTCCCGGCGCGATGCCGCACAACCCGGCCTACGATTTCAACGACGACATCCTGCCCATCGCCGCAAGCTATTTCTGCAATCTGGTTCGCGCCGAGCTCGCCTAAACGCAAACGCCCAAAATCGGGCCCCCGAACTTTGAGGAAAACCAATGGAACAAGTCCTTCAGATTGCCAACGGCCCCGCCCTATGGGGATTGGCAACGATCGTCGTAGGCGTCGTGGTCGTACAGGCGCTACTCTATCTCCGCATGACGCTCTCCTTCTCTAACCGCTTCAACATTCTGTCGAATGAAGAGCGGCACATCGTCTACAAGACGGCCACGATCAACTCGATCGGTCCTGCGATCGCCGTATTCTTTGTCGCGGTCTCGCTGGTCGCGATGGTCGGCGGTCCCGTCACGATGATGCGGGTAGGTGTCATCGGCTCGGCTATCTTCGAATTTGTTGCGGCCGATCAGGGTGCAAAGGCTGTTGGTGCACAACTCGGTACCGATAACTATACGCTAGAGGCCTTCACGGCCTCGGTCTGGGTGATGACCCTTGGCGGAATGGGGTGGCTGGCCACGACCTTCTTTATGACCAAGACCCTCGACAAGACGCAGGACAAGCTCAACGGCAGCAATCCCGCGCTCATCCGCGCCGCCGGAACGGCGACGCCGATTGCGATCTTCTTCGTTCTTGTCGCCAATACCTCCCTTGACCTGGAGTGGTCCGGCAAGTTCGCCGTCGCGACAGACGACCTGGCTGCCATTGCCGTCAGCGCCCTGTGTATGGTCGGGCTGCATGCCGCAGGCAAGCACCGCGCATGGCTGCGCGAATGGAGCGTCGGGCTGAGCCTCGTGGCGGGCATCGCCACCGGATATCTCGTCAGCCTGACGCTGGCCTGACCGAAACCCCAATAGGAGATCTTTCCAAATGACCGACCAGACTCTCGAGGGTTTCTACAAGACCCGCTTCATCCCGCGCGCCCACCGCATCGGCCGCACGACCCTTCTCATCGCCATGGTGCTGTGTGTGACGCCGGCGCTCTACCTCTCCTTCGGGCTTGGCGCCTTCCCCGGCGTTGGCCCGATTATAACCGGCTTTCTTGCCATTCTCGCCTTCGTCGGTGTCATCTGGGTTGTCGAACCAATCTCGTATTTCCCGGTTCTGGGCGTTTGCGGAACCTATATGAGCTTCCTGTCGGGCAATATCGGCAACATGCGGATGCCCGTGGTGATTTCGTGCCAGAACGCCATCGAAGCCGAATCCGGAAGCCGAAAGGCCGAAGTTGCCGCCGTGATCGGCATCGCGGTCTCCGTTCTGGTGAACCTCGTCTTCCTGGTGGCTGTCGTGTTCATTGGCGGTGCCCTGATCGATGTCCTTCCGGCCGCGATCGGTGAAGCGGTCAAGGGCTACACACTGCCCGCGCTCTACGGTGCCGTTTTCGTGATGTTCACCAGAAGTGCTACGCGAAGCAATGCCATGACCGGGATCCTCGTTGGCCTCGCAGTCTTTCTGTCCCCGATCCCGGAAATGTTCGGATCGGCCGCCGCCGGTATCCTCGCAATCGCTGCCTCGGTGGTGATGAATATAGGTGGGCGTAGCAAGGAAAAGGAATGTCCGGCCGCGTGACCGCCATGGCTGGCGGCACCTCGCCGCGGGTTCTTTTTGACAAAATATCCTTGCCGGACTCACCGGCCAATCCTTAAGGACACACTACGGATCGCGCAGGAGAGTCGGGCGTCACGCCCGCGCCGACGGAGCAACGCCCCGGAATCTCTCAGGCCAATGTACTGCTCGACCCGACACTCTGGAGAGAGATGCCCATGCATCCGCCGAAGGAGGAAACCGCAATCGCGGTGAAGCTCTCAGGCAAAAAGGACAGAGGGGGGATGCGTCGGCTGCGGCGCATTCGAACCAATTGCCAGAGTGAAAAATATGAAGTCTATCGCCGTCATCGGCGCCGGGATCACCGGCGTGACCACCGCATCAAGCCTCCTCGACCGAGGCTACGAGGTGACCCTGTTCGACCGGAACCGCTATGCGGCCATGCAGACATCCTTCGCCAATGGCGGACAGCTGTCGGCCTCGAATGCCGAAACGTGGAACCGCTGGTCGACCGTCTTCAAGGGGATGAAGTGGATGATGACGCGGGGCGCACCGCTCCTGGTCAATCCCAAGCCCAGTTGGCACAAGTACAGCTGGATGGCCGAATTTGTCGCGTCGATCCCGCAGTATCGGGCAAACACGGTCGAGACGACCCGCATGGCGATTGCCGCGCGCGGTCTGCTACGCGAAAAGGCCGAACGCCACGGCTTCGAGTTCGACTGTGAAAACCGCGGCATCCTTCACATCTACACCAACAAGGCAGAGTTCGATCACGCCACCGAGGTCAACAATCTGCTCGCAGAGGGTGGGCTCGAACGCCGACCAGTGGTCCCCGAGGAAGTCCGCCAGATCGAGCCCGCGCTGAGCGGCGAGTTTTACGGCGGCTACTATACCGAGAGCGACTTTACCGGCGACATTCACCGCTACACCACCGGTCTTGCCAAAGCCATCGAGAAGAACGGGGTCGTGCTGCGGTTCGGAACGGATGTCGATGCGCTGAAGGTGGACAAGAATGAAGTGCGTCTGACCTGGAGCCGGAACAACGAAAGCCAGGTCGAGGTGTTTGATGCCATCGTTGTTTGTGCAGGCGTGGAAAGCCGCAACATCGCGGCACAGCTCGGCGACCGGGTGAATGTCTATCCGGTCAAGGGATATTCGATCACCGTGCGGCTAGACGATGAGGAGAGCCAGCGCGCGGCTCCATGGATCAGCCTCCTGGACGATGAAGCGAAAGTAGTGACCAGCCGTCTGGGCAAAGACCGGTTCCGGATCGCCGGTACGGCCGAATTCAACGGCTACAACCTTGATATTCGTGACGACCGGGTTCGTCCCCTGGTAAAATGGTGCGAACGGTTCTTCCCCGGCGTCAGCACCGAACACGCCATTCCGTGGGCCGGCCTGCGCCCGATGATGCCGAACATGATGCCCAAGGTCGGCCAGGGTGCGCGCGACCGCGTGTTCTACAACACCGGCCATGGTCACCTCGGTTGGACATTGTCGGCCGTCACCGCCGAAATGGTGTCCGACACCATTCTCGCGTCGAAGACGGTCAACGGCAACACCGGCACGGCAGCACTTACGCTCGCAGCGCTTGAACCGCAGGGAGTAAAATGATGTATATCCCGGCTTACGACGACATGCTTGCCGCGCATGAACGGATCGCTCCGCACATCCGCCGTACACCAGTGCGGGTATCGGACTACTTGAGCGAACTTGCAGGCTGTCAACTGTTCTTCAAATGTGAAAACTTCCAGGAACCCGGCGCCTTCAAGGTGCGCGGTGCGACGAACGCGGTGTTCGGGCTGGATGAGGTCCAGGCGAAGAAAGGCGTGGCAACCCATTCCTCGGGCAATCATGCTTCCTGCCTCAGCTACGCGGCGATGAAGCGGGGCATTCCCTGCAATGTGGTTATGCCGCGCACCGCGCCGCAGGCGAAAAAGGACACGGTGCGCCGCTACGGCGGCAGGATCACCGAGTGCGAGCCGTCGACGTCCTCGCGTGAGGCAACCTTTGCAGAGGTGCAGGCGGACACGGGCGGTGATTTTGTTCACCCCTACAACGATCCGCGCGTCATCGCGGGTCAGGGCACCTGTTCCAGAGAGTTCGTCGAACAGACCGACGGTCTGGACATGGTCGTCGCGCCCATCGGCGGCGGTGGGATGATCTCGGGCACCTGCCTGACGCTGTCGCATCTCGCTCCGGAAACCAGGGTCATCGCCGCGGAACCGGAGCAGGCCGACGATGCCTATCGCAGCTTCAAGGCCGGTCACATCATCGCTGACGATGCGCCCAAGACCATTGCGGACGGGCTCCTGGTGCCGCTCAAGGACCTGACCTGGCACTTCGTGTCGAACCACGTCTCCGAGATCTACACGGCCTCGGAACAGGAGATCATCGACGCGATGAAGCTGACCTGGAAGCACCTGCGCGTGGTCATGGAACCCTCGAGCGCCGTGCCGCTGGCCACCATCCTCAAGAACCCCGATGCGTTCAAAGGCAAGCGCGTCGGCGTGATCATCACCGGCGGCAACGTCGATCTGGACAAATTGCCCTGGATGCTGGGCTAAGAAGGAGACCCCCCATGAAAGACACGATTGATTTTGACGCCTACGAGGTTGGCTTCGACATCCCCGCCAAACCCGGCATGGATGCCTCCGATATCCAGACGCCCGCGCTTGTGCTCGATCTCGCCGCGCTGGAACGCAACATCAGGAAGATGGGCGACTATGCCAAGGCGCACGGCATGCGCCACCGCGCCCATGGCAAAATGCACAAGTCCGTTGATGTTCTGAAACTTCAGATGGAGCTTGGCGGCGCCATTGGAGTCTGCTGCCAGAAAGTGTCTGAAGCCGAGGTCTTTGCCCGCGCGGGCATCAAGGAAATTCTCGTTTCCAACCAGGTGCGCGATGCGGGCAAGATTGAACGGTTGGCGCAGCTTCCCAAGCTCAGCGGCGGGGAGGTGATCGTCTGCGTCGACGATGCGGCCAACGTGGCAGACCTGACGGCGGCCGCGAAAAAACACGGGATCGAGCTGGGCGTCTTCGTCGAGATCGACTGTGGCGCCGGGCGCTGCGGCGTTACCACGACCCCGGCGGTGGTCGAGATTGCCAAGGCCGTCGTCGAAGCGGACAACCTGACCTATCGCGGCATCCAGGCCTATCAGGGTGCAATGCAGCACATGGACAGCTTTGACGATCGCAAGGCAAAGCTCAACGCGGCCATCGCGCAGGTGCAGGACGCCGTGGAGGCTTTGAAGGCCGAAGGCATCGAGACGGACCTCGTCTCGGGCGGAGGCACGGGCAGCTATTATTTCGAGTCGACGTCCGGCGTCTACAATGAGCTCCAGTGCGGCTCCTACGCGTTCATGGATGCCGATTATGGCCGCATCCATGACAAGGACGGCAACCGGATCGACGCGGGCGAATGGGAAAACGCCTTCTTCATCCTGACCAGCGTGATGAGCCACGCAAAGGCCGACAAAGCGATCTGTGACGCGGGCCTCAAGACCCAATCGATCGACAGCGGCCTGCCCGTCATCTACGGGCGTGATGATGTGGAATACATCAAGTGCTCGGATGAGCATGGCGTGATCGCCGATCCGCACGGGGTGCTGGCGGTCAATGAAAAGCTGCGGCTTGTTCCCGGCCACTGTGACCCGACCGCCAACGTGCACGATTGGTATGTCGGCGTGCGGAACGGCAAGGTCGAATGCGTCTGGCCGGTCAGCGCACGCGGGAAGGCCTACTGATGTGGATCGTCCCTGAAAAAGAGATCGCGAATCTCATGACCCCCGAGGCGGCGTTCGACGCCGTCGAGGCGGTCTTTGCAGCGATGGCGCGTGGCAAAGCGCGCAACTTTCCGGTGGTGCGCGAGGCGCTGGGGCACGAGGATGCGCTATATGGATTCAAGGGCGGCTTCGATGCCGCCGCGCCCACGCTTGGGCTGAAAGCGGGCGGGTACTGGCCGCACAACCATAAGCGCGGGATCATCAATCACCAGTCGACGGTATTTCTGTTCGATGCGGACAGCGGGCGGGTTTCGGCCGCTGTCGGGGGAAACCTGCTGACCGCGCTGCGCACCGCTGCGGCATCGGCGGTTTCGATCAAGTACCTTGCGCCCGAAGGCGCGCGGGTGCTTGGCGTGATCGGCGCCGGCCATCAGTCGGCTTTCCAGATGCGCGCCGCCGTGCGGGCGGGCGCCTTCGAGAAAGTCATCGGCTGGAACCGGAACCCGGACAAGCTCGACCGGCTCGCCAGCACCGCCGCAGAGCTCAGCCTGCCCTTCGAAGCAGTCGATCTGGAGCAGCTTGGGGAAGAGGCCGATGTGATCATCTCGATCACTTCTTCCTTCGCGCCAATCCTGATGAACGCTCATGTCAGTGGGCCCACGCATATCGCCGCGATGGGAACTGACACGAAAGGCAAGCAAGAGCTTGATCCCGCCTTGGTCGCACGGGCGCGCCTTTTCACCGATGAAATCGCGCAATCTATCGGGATCGGCGAGTTCCAGCACGCCTATGGCCAGGAGAGAATTTCTGAAGCCGAAATCGCAACGATCGGCGACGTTGTGACCGGGACTTTCAAGGGACGCGGTGCCGCCGAGTTGACGATCTTCGATGGCACCGGCGTCGGGCTGCAAGACCTCGCAGTCGCCAGTTCGGTCGTCGAACTGGCAAAGAACCAAGGTAAAGCAATCGACGTCGAAATCTAACGCCGACCGTTTCGCGGATCCTCGCACAGGGCCATGGCTTGATGACAAGCAATGGCCCTGTGCCACTCCCTATGTCGTAGCGAGGATTGTCAATACGCTAGGTTCCTCTGTTGTCCGCGCTTAAGGTGCGTAGCGTCATCGGCCTGTCCCATCATCCGATTCCAGACCTTCTCACAGAGCTTTCCGCCAAATACCAAGCCACGCCTGGGCGGGGTGCATGAGCCACCGCGCCACGGTTCGATATCGCGCAAAACATAATTATTGATTCTGCTGACATCCACGGAAACCGCGGGCTGATGCACCGACTAGCATAGCTGACGACATTGACAGAGGCGGTTACGGCGGAATTACCACTTCCTCAGACCTGAAGCATGTCCTCGAAGATCCCCGTAAGATCCTCGGAACGGAACCGGACAACCGTATCCTCCGCCTCAAATACCACCGCGTCTCCGTCCTGCCGGAAAGCGGCGAGCGCGGTACTGGCGTCGGTGAAATCGAAGGCCTGCAGGTCTATGATATCGTACGATTGTAGTCCGACGACTGTGTCTTTTCCATCTCCGGGAGCAAAGACGAACCTGTCCGCTCCTTCGCCGCCAAAGAGCAGGTCGTTGCCGACGCTGCCGACAAGCACATCATCCTCGCCCTGCGCGACCATCCACTCTTCAAGTCCTTCGTCCTCGCTGAGCAGAACCTGCACCGCAACGAAATCAGCGCGACCGATCCCCGCGTCGAGTTGCGCAACGGCTGCGTCGAGAATGGCTTCTGACGCGTCCGTCCCGAGATTTTCGAGAATCCGTTTGGCGAAGTCGCGGTCAGGCAGGCCGCTCGACGTCTTCACGAACTCCTGCGATGCGAGCATTCTCTCGGCGAGACCAGTCAGGTCCAGCCCCCGCTCGAGGCGATCTAGCCAGTTCGCGAAGCCACGGGCATCGGGGTTCCGCCCCAACACCGCGCGATAAGCGGAGAAGAGCTCATCCTCCCACATGTTTTCGGTTTGCTCCAGCCGGACCTTGAGATCATAAGCGCTGCTTTGCGCTTGGTATTCAGCGCTCATGACGAAGCTACGGGCGACCTCGGCCTTGGCGTAGAGGGGGGACCATAGTGTGTCCTGAAGGTCATCCAGTTGATTGACCCAATTCTCGCGACCAGGGTCGTTATCCACGACATCACCGCGCAGGCGAGAATAGAAGAACGAGATCAACTCCTCTCCGTCGAGTCTACCCCAGCGCTGCAGGAATTCAGGACTTCCGATGATGTGGGCGGCAGCCTCAGTAAGCCCCGAGAAATGGTAGTAAGCATTATCGAGGCCGGTTTCGAGTTCCTTCTCGCTCGGCTGACGATCGAGAAGAAATTCGAAGAGCCGAGTGATCGCCTCTTCGAGCCGCGGCCACCAGTCGCTGCCGAAAGAATCGTCTGCGATTAGAATATCGTCGCCCGCTTCGCCCATGAGCGTGTCGGTTCCGGCAATCCCCCGAAAGAAGTTGTCTCGTTCCGAGCCAATGATCAGGGACGATAAGCCGTCATCCACATGATCAGTCCAATAATCATTTACTCCGACAAAGACCACACGCTCAGGAGCATTCCCGTCGACTCGATAGACCTCCTCTGCGGAAAGCTCGTAGGTGCCAGCCTGGCCATACCAGTCGGAGGAAACCGAAACGAAATACGTAGCGTCTTCCTCAGGCGCAAATATCTGACTGTTTCCCCAATAGTCGAAATATCCAGCAGCGTTCGGGAGCAAGACGCCTTCGCTGTCGTAGATCCCATCGATAACAAACTCATCTGATGGCGCGTACACGTCATCCGAGGGCCAAACATCGAATGCGTAGATTCCGCCCGCCTCGAGCTCCACTGCGAACCAGTCTCGATCCGGTATGGCGAAGAGGGCGCTGTCTTCGAGCTCACCGGTTGCGACACCTCCCACTTCCAAGGTCCCCGTGGTGTCGACCGTCGCCGGGAAGTCATCGATGTGTTCGTAGACAGAGGCGTCCAGCACATAGTGACCGTCGCCGTCGAAAATATCCCAGCTGGTCACGGCGACATGGTACGTCCCACTTAACGAGGGCGTGAAGAGAACCTTGTCGGACCAATACCCCGAATACTCCTCCTGAGAGGGAATGAAGGCACCGGTTCCATCATATATTCCTTCGATTGCCGGAAGAAAATCGGCACCCGATTGCTCTCCGTTTATCGCCGATGTTTCGAACAAATAGGTTTCGCCAGAAGTTAGTTCTATCGCGAACCAATCGACGTCCGAGATTTCCCAGATGTCGCCTGCCTGGATCTCGCCCGTTGCACTGTCGCTCACCGAGAAGGACCCAGAGGTTTCGGCGGATTCTCCGAAGTCGTCCGTAAAATTATAGGTTGAAAGGCGAATCTCGTACGCACCGATGCTATCACCGAGGCCGCTTGCCGCTAGAAAGTATGTTCCCGCCTGTGCGACCGACACCACCACACGTGAATTCAGTCCCTCGCCGCCGTCATCGTCCTCTGTCCCATAGACAATATCGCCCTGCGCGTTTCGCAATCCGAGGAAGTACGGGTCTCGCAGTCCCACATTATCGGCGGTCGGCGTGGAAATCAGATCGATCGCGTAGTATCGACCAGCCTCCAGCTGTGTCGCGAACCAGTCCACGTCGCCAACGGTTTCGATGACGCCGGTCGCAATGCCGTCTGTTTCGATCGCACCGGTCGTAGACACCGTATTCTCAAAATCATCGGGCATATCTCAACAGCTCTTTCTCAAATGGTTGCTGTTTGAAGGATGATGCCGTCTGCATCTCATCCTGGCAACGCTTTTCAGTTGTAGGACAGGATTCATGGAGATGTCACTCTAGCCGGTCGGTCGTTGGCGTTGGCCCAATTTCGGCGTATCCGATGGGGATTACCCAGCCGACGATCAGCTACAAGCGCCAGCGCACCGCGAAGGAGCCGGCTGAAGATCGGGGCCCGTCAGGAAGACCGAAGCGAAAAATTGAGTGCTCTTCGCGGCTCTGAGTTGGCGAAAAGATAGTCCACCAGTCAGGAGAAGGACTATTTGTCTTCGCCTGGGGGCCACGGGGCCATGACCAGCATTGTGAAGGCGCAGATCGCCTGAATTCCGTTCTCGCTCGGTTCCGTGGGCCCGACGCAGGGCAAGACGCGGAGGGAAATGCAGGTCTCCGGCGGATCGCAGAGCTTCAACACGGTCAACCAGCTGCGCACTCTCGGACGCTGGACGCGCCTGCTCACCATCCCAACCAGTCCTCGGTTGCCGAGGCGTGGAATGAATTCGAGGAGGACGGGCGGATGAAACCACCACCCTATTACGATCGTATCGTCGACGTAACGGAGGAGCTGGTGAAGTTCACCTTGCTGACGCGCGACATCCGCGATCATCTGGTCGACCGCTATTCCGGGCGGAAGGAAACCCATGCCGAACTGTCAGCGCGGGTGAACCTGAAGACAATCTAATTCGACCTCGGTGGAAATAGATGTTGACGCCTGCGAAAATTGGCGCGCATCTATTTCCATGAACATCGAAATAGCTTCTCGCCAACTCGACGCCCTCGGGAACGTGACGCGACTGCACATCTACCGGACACTCGTGCGAGCTGGTGAGAGCGGCGCTCCGGTCGGTCGCGTGCAAGACACCCTTGGGCTTGCGGCATCGACCTTGTCGCATCATCTGAAGAAGCTGCTCGACGTCGGTCTGATCCGACAGGAGCGCAGCGGTAACACGCTCCACTGCCACGCCGAATATCCTGCGATGAAGGCGTTGGTGGGCTTCCTGGTGGACGAGTGCTGTGCGGATGAGGACGCATCAGGCAAATGACACTGTCACGCGCAAAAGTCGTATCATCGCTCGGGATCGTCCAGATCTTCGCCTGGGGCAGCAGCTATTACCTGATGGCGCCGCTGGCCGGTGCGATTGCAGAAGATACCGGCTGGAGTCATGCTCTGATTTCCGCAGGGGTATCGGTCGCCTTGCTCATGTCAGGCTTGGCGGCACCGAAAGTCGGTTGCTGGATCGGCCAGAGCGGCGGCAGAGCGACCCTCTGCCTCGGCATGACCCTCATCGCCATTGGTCTGTTCCTTCTCAGCATCGCGCACGCCCCTTGGGTCTATCTGCTCGCCTGGAGCATCCTCGGTTTCGGGATGGCTGCCGGGCTCTACGATGCCGCCTTCTCCGTCCTGGGGGCCGCCTATGGACGTGATGCGCGATCCGCGATCACGCAACTGACCCTCTGGGGCGGCTTTGCCAGTACCGTGTGCTGGCCGCTTTCCGCCTGGCTGGTAGAAAGCATCGGTTGGCGCTCAACCTGTCTGATCTATGCTGGCATCCACGTCTTCGGAACGCTGCCCCTTTGCTGCTGGGCCTTACCGCATGCTTCCGCCGCGCACGCAGCAAGGACGTATGAACCGGTGCGGCAATCGGAAGTTGACGTTCGCCGTGCTGATATCAGGTTCCTCTGTATCGTCATCGCAGGCATCACGCTGACTCTTCTCGCGACCATCTGGTCCATTCACATGGTGACGATCCTGACCGCCGGGGGCTACACCACGGCCGCAGCGATCGCGGTCGGCACTCTGATCGGGCCATCCCAAGTCGGTGCCCGCGTCGTCGAAATGATGGGAGGGGGCCGACATCACCCGATATGGACCATGCTTGCAGCGACCATGCTCGTTTTCGTCGGCTTCCTGGGGCTACAGATGGGATTTCCAGCTGCCGCCGCTCTCGTCGCATACGGGACCGGAAATGGCCTTTGGTCCATCGCGCGCGGCGCTCTTCCGCTCGCGCTCTACGGTCCGAAGCACTATGCCGCTCAAATGGGACGCTTGGCTCGCCCAATGCTGTTGGCTGGCGCAGCCGCCCCGACGCTCGGGGCATTGCTCATTGACAAGGTCGGTGCCGAAACAACGATGGCCCTGCTTGCCGCAACTGCCATCCTCCCGTTTTCGATGGCAATGTTGATCCATTTGGACTTGATGCGGGAGCGGCGCAGCGCGGAATTCCCGTAGTGAACCAAATGTCCGAGGCGTCAATTTCACCATCACACTCGCGACGATCCTGCGGATCTCGGTGCAGGAAACAGGAAAGCGCAGCCGATCAACTCCGGCAGCTTTATCCATGCCGAGACCGAAGCACGGGTGCTCTCTGACCGCAGGATGTAGACGGCAAGGTGCGTATTACTCGTTCCGGCACCGCCCGTGATGACGCCATTGCTCCGCGGATCAATCACGTGCACCCAGGTCGGGCACCAGCTTTTCTTTCACACGGCATATTCTCGGATGTGAACACGGCGGCCTCCGAGCGATCCTGGGTGAAATGCACTCATCGAGAAACAGACGCATATTGGAGGAACTGTCCGCGACTTACTGGCGCCACGGTTTTCCTTGCGATGGTCTGCCCCGGCGGGGGTGCGTCTTTGCGTATGTCACGGCCGCCTCGAATGCCTCGCGTGGGATCTCAGGGTAGTCCGCGATAAGATCGTCGATTGTGTCCCCGGTCTCGACTTTCCCGAGAACCGAGCGACAGGTGATGCGGGTTCCCTTGATAATGGGTTCACCGCCAAGAACATCGTCTCGGGATACCAGATGTTCAGCCTTTGCCGACACATAGCGGCAAGCTCTGGCCCATTCGTCAGCCGCCAGCGTATCGACTGAAAGTCTCAGCCCTGGCATCGGTTCGAACGCCCCCAGCTCATCTCCGAACCCCTTGATACAACTGAACAGACGCCTCTTTGTCTTGATGTCCATCCGGATCCCTTGAACGCGCTTCATGACAGATGCGTAGGCAACAATCTGCAACGGCACATGGGCCGCTCGCACCGGGCGGAGCGTCCCCTTCAGAAGCTTCTTGGTGACGATGCCTTCCTCGGCAGCTTTTTCGATGCTGCGCAGAGAGACCCCGGACAGCTCCGCGGCTTCATTGACAGTCAAGTTGGATGCGGGCATTGGAAAACTGTCCCCTATTGGGGATACATTTATGGCGCAAGGTCCGTGATGTCAATCTTCCGGGGCCTCCCGCGACCCAGGTGGGACACCTCCGCGGGAACAAGCGTGATCTCAAGCGTAGCGTGGGGAGAGGCTCGCGCTGGCACGAGCGATGCTTGGGACGCGGGCAAGCAATGGCTGCGCATCGCCAGGTGGTCTTCTCGCCGAACCACCGGCTCGGCGAATTTCAATTGAATTTCGCGATGGAACGCCGGACCCTCCGAGCGAGTGTTTCAACTAAGGGCGGCTGATGACCGATGACGATCGCAACCCTCCGGTCCATCCGGCCCCAGGTGAGCCCCGAGCGCCACCAGATTCCAATATGAGGATCGACTCGAGCGCCGTGCCGATACGGAGAGCAGGGCTATTGCGGTTCGAACACGCTTCAAGCTGGTACGGGACCAGCGACACCCCACATCTATGAGATGCGGGACGCCTTGGCAGACAAGCCGACCGATGCGAACCGGAAGATCGACACCCTCGTGGCGCTGCTAAACTACGCCATCCAGATCGGCTGGATTGACCGAAACCCGGCCCACGGCGTCGAGCGCCTGAAAGCGACAGGACGGAAGCGGAAACCGTGGCCGGTCGATCTGATCGACGCATTCCGGGCCGAAGCCGATGGCTGAACGCTGCTCATCTTCGAGATGCTGCTCGGCACCGGGCAGCGCGTCAATGACGTGCTGTCTCTTCGCTGGTCAGACCTGGATGGTGACGGCTTCCCCCTTACGCAAGGCAAGACCAAGACCGAGCTCTACATCCCCCTGACAGACCGCCTGCGCTCCGTGCTGGCATCTCAGAAACGGCGCGGCATGTTCATGATCTGCCACCCTAACGGCACTAGGATAAGCTATCAGCTTGCCCACAAGGACGTCATGGCGGTGCGAGAGAAGATCGGCGCGGATGAGTACGACATGACGCGCTGCGCTATGCAGCAGCCTCCGAGATAGCCTCGATCCCGGGCATGACCCGCGATTCCATCCAAGCAATCACTGGCCACGCTGATGCAGCCATGATCCGCCGCTATGCCGGCGCGGCCGTCCAGAAGATCCGGGCGACGGAGGCGCAGAAAGCCCGGACGGACAGAGCGAATACTAAACGAGAACGTTGAAACGGCTTTGAAACGCAGAACACGCACCCAATGTTTTCAACATCTTATCAGTCAATACAGATGCTTGAGGATAGTCTGGAAAACACCAATGAAATCAAATGAACTGCGCTGAACGTTTCAACAGACAGAGCGAAAACGGATCATGAATCTTGAAACGCACGTCGAGCTAGGAAGACAGCTCAGCAACCCCTCTTCGGCGCCCCAGCCGACCCCAACCGAACCTCACCTCTTCCCGGCGCCCCACCCGCCCGCAGCGCATGACTCTCTTGATGAAAGAGCGGCGAGTTGCTATCGTTTTTCATGAATCCTATCTCCTAAAGGTGGATTCAAAAAGGCGTCGGAAGTGTCCAAGGTTCCGGCGCCTTTACTTCTGCGTGACGACCGACTTTTCAGACACCCTCCTTCGCTGCCTTACTTACCAATTTCTGGGCCTGATCGACAGCCTTGCGCACCTTGAAGTCGTAGGCGCTGTAAGGCCCGGCGCGATAGTACGCCTTCGCTTGGGTGTCATATCGGATCTTGTCTGGAAACCGGCGCTTGTACTCTTTCAAGTCGGCTGCCGCCCCCGAACCTGAGAGCCAAAAGGCCTCTACGAGGTCCGCTCGATTCACGGGGCCTCCCACCGAGAGCCGATAGTCTATCCAGATTAAGCGCATCTCGCGGGCGAAAACCACCGACTTCGCTCCTGTTTCAATCTCATTTTTCGACGACATCTGGGCCGCGGCTCTCCACGTCGGAAACCTGTTGCCATATACGCGGCTTTGGCAAGTATATTGGATCTATTCAAGTGGATGCTTTGCCGTGTTTGTATTTGTATGCCGCATTACCCCTGTCCTCTTGGCCAACGCGCTGCTGCTCGGAGCACCGCAATGGGCCTCAGCCGGCGCTCCGGTGCGGGTAGTCGGCAACGACGGCGGCGGGCAACTACGCCAGCGGCTGGTTGAGGTCAGTGCGCTACGAACGCGCGGTGTCCGGGTCGAAATCCGAGGGAACTACTGCCTCTCGTCCTGTACGCTCTACCTTGGCGCGGGCGATGTCTGCGTGAGCCCTAGTACGGAGTTCGGTTTTCACGGGCCGGTCTACCTTTACGAGCCGATCCGCTACGACCGCTTCGACTACTGGTCGCGACGCATGGCTGCGCATTATCCGCCGCAGCTACGTACCTGGTACCTGACCAGCGCACGCTTCGTGACTCATGGCTATGTTACCCGCAGCGGCACGATCTCATCCGCATGGGCGTGCAGCGGTGCTCTAGCTAATCGGTCAACACTCGCACGCCCACCAAGCGCGAGAGCTGCACCTAGACGAGCAGCAGGAATGAAGCGCCCCGGCCGACCACCCGAACTTGCCCTCCTCCGGAAGCCTTACCCGCCCGCATCTCGAGCATCTATGCCGGGAAAGCCAGGCGTCCGTCATTGGAGTTGGTCTGTGAAGGGACCTATCTCCCCCTGAAGCATCACCTTCGGGGACTACGTTCACCAATACTGCAACACAAAATTATCCACGCTGATGTCGGAAATTTGGGTATCCAATAGGCGCAGGCTGACGATGTCGTAAGACTCCTCGCCCCAAGTCTCCTGCAAATCCAACGTCACGTCGCTTCCGTCCTGCTGCAGCATCGACAGAAGGTCCGTCTCTGTCAGCCTGTCGTCGCCGACCCAGACATTTGGCAGCACAATCGTGTCCCAAGGCTCTAGATCGGCGATATCGACATCACCAGTCTCGATTTCAAAACGATCAGCATAAGCGCCACCATGCAGCAGCGCGCGTCCCTCTTCGGTGCCGTCACTATAGGCTGAATCTGGACGGGCCCTTACATGCAGCACATCGTCAGCACCGAGATCGCGCATGTAATCATTGAGCCCCGCCTGCGTCGCTTTGACGAATTCGGCACTCTGGGCAAAGCCGCGTAGCACCTCGGTGCGATCCATCTCGCCGCTCTCAAGCCGCTGCACCCAGCTGGCGAGACCGGCCTCGTCGGGAGTGCGGTCCAGCACGTTGTTGTAGAGCAGCGTGACGAAACCCCTGTCGTCCAGATCACCATAGACGTTCTGAAATTCCTGCGAATTGACGAAGCCCGCGGCCACCGAGAGATACTCGCTACCCTCCGCAAGCCGCGCACTCCAATTCTTGAAACCGTTGACATCCGGATCGCGCCCGAGCGTAGCGAGATAGAGCCGGTAGACATCGTCGGTCCAGTTCGCCTCCATGCGTTCCGCGGCAAAATTCGTCACCGCTGCACCGGTGTTCGTGATGAACTCGGTACTTTCGGAAAAGCCCAGCACCACCTGCTCGCGACTCATGCCACCAGCCAACCGAGCGCTCCAGTTGGCCAAGCCAGCCGCATCGGGATCGCGATCCAACACATTGTTGTAGAGCAGCGTAACGAAGCTCTCGTCCGACAGCGCGCCATAAACGGCGCGGAACTCTGGACTGGCGACGAAACCAGTGACAACATCACGCAGCTCAAAGAGCCCAAGGTCAAGCCGCCACGTCCAGTTCTCGAAGCCGGTGGCGTCAGGTGCGCGACCGAGCGTCGCCTGATAGAGACGGAACACCCGCGCCGCATTTTCGCTGGCAGTGAAGTCGAGCCCATCTCCGTAGAGAGTATCGAAACCGTTCTGTCCGTCCAGAGTGTCATACCCGGGACCGCCGACAAGCGTGTCGGCGCCATAGCCGCCCCAAAGACTGTCGTCTCCTGCCTCTCCGAAAAAGATGTTCGCGCCTTGGGTTGGATCAGCCCAGTCCCAGGTTTCTGTGGCCTCGATCGTGTCGTTGCCCATACCCCCATAGGCAAGATCCATGCCATCGCCAGCGATCAGAGAGTCATCCCCCGCACCACCGTAAAGCGTATCGTTGTCGCGCCAGCCGTTGAGGGTGTCATCGCCAGCCTCGCCGTAGAGCAGATCGTCGCCGTTCCAGCTGTGCAGCAGGTCGCTGCCTGCGCCGCCATGAAGGATCGCATCGGCCCATGCGCCGGAATGCATCGTATCGTCGCCTGCGGTGCCTGTCTCGACGGGTGTGTTGTAGTGATAGATCGTAACAATCCCCAACTCGAGCGCGATTACCTCGGCCACACCGTCGCCATCGAGATCTTTCGCAAGCAAAGATGTGGCATCAGGGTCATGGCCCCACGCGCCCTCGGTGACTTCACCGAAGACAGTGGTGGTCGGTTCGTTGCCAAGGCTGAAGCGGCTGCCGGTGTTCCATAGTACCCGGTCATTATTGGGGTACTGGACCGACAGGGTCATATCGAGATCGCCGTCACCGTCGAGATCGGCGAGATTCACATTACTGGCCCATGCGCTGGCGGGAAGATCGGAGATCGCGCTGTTGATCCACGCGGCGCTGGCATTGGCAAAATTTCCGGC
Organism: Salipiger sp.; assembly: GCF_059781815.1. NCBI lineage: Bacteria > Pseudomonadati > Pseudomonadota > Alphaproteobacteria > Rhodobacterales > Roseobacteraceae > Salipiger > Salipiger sp. The sequence goes on from NZ_JBYNAH010000033.1 coordinate 26,256, forward strand.
GGCGGTCTGCAGCAAAACATCGATGCGGATGCCCTGATAGAAACCGTTCTGCCCGGTCGACAATACGATCAGATCTTCGCGGCCATCACCGTTTACGTCGCCAAGCCCAAAATCCAACGTTGTCTGAGCCGCCTCGGTCGGCAGGACGGTGGTTTTCCAGCCGTTGCCGGTCCAGCGAGCAATGCGGTCGGGCGTACCCTCGTCTCCGCCGAGAAAGAGCTCATCCCTGCCATCTCCGTCGAGATCCGCCGAATGGCTGCGAGTGTATAGGTTTGAGTCTGGCACGAGCGGAAAGCTGTTCATCTCAGCCGACGTGCCGTCGAGCGTGGCGAAATAGGCGGGATCGACGATCAGGTTGCCGAAGAAGAAGTCGGTACGGCCATCACCGTCGAAATCTCCGGCCGCCATGGAGTGGGTAAATTGAGTGTCGGTTTCGAAATCTCCGGCGAGATCGACCAGCCCGCCCCGTCCATCCGAAACCGCTATGATGTTGGTGCCGCCCCGAGATGGATCGGGATCATAGCCCTGATTGGCCACGACGAGATCGTCATAGCCATCGCCGTTGATGTCCTTGACAATCATCTGCCGGCCATTCTCTATCTTGGGAATGCCATTGGGATCATTGGCAAATATTTCCGCAGTGATGTCGACCAGCGAACCTTCGGCCTCGAAGATCCAGCTGATGTTTTCGCTTGGGACGACGTCCCGGAATTCCAGTATGACAAGTTCCTGCGGGATCTCGCCGAGGCCATTGCGGTCGAACTGTGTGAAGGTCAGTTCCCAGTTTCCGTCGCCGTCAAAATCAGTGATTTCGAAGGTCGAAGGCGAGACGTTCGACGCCAAATCAAAAGAATAGTATCTCGCCGTGTTTTCGTAACTCATGAGACCATCGACCTTTCATGCTTGAAGATCAGAGTTAAACTTCACGGCGCGCTGGTTTCCATACGCATAGAGCAGCATGAATGTTTGGAAGTTGCCCTTGCGCCACGTTTTCACGAGAAGATCGTATGCCAGTCGTTTCGGCCATCTGACACCGTCGTCTCGTCATCCGCCGGACCAAGGAGCAGTGTCAGGTCGCATTCCGCAGCCAAAATCATTTGGGGCAGCCAAGAGGAAGTCCGTGAAGAAGCGTCAGTTCTGCAACACCACTGCCCTCAGCTAGAGACCAAGGAGCCGTGACGGAGAACAGCACAAAGCTTCTATGTTACGTGTTTGTAGAGATAAAACTTCATCCTAGCGACGCTGGTTCTCCTAAGACTTAAGGGCAACAATCCACATGAAGAGTACATTTTTCACCGGCTACCTCGACATAACCGGCGGCTTCGAAGACCCCGTTGCCCTTTGGGCCTTCGATCCAGGCAGCCTCAGCTTCGAGCGTGTCTCAGAAAGCCGAATAGACTCTCGCTCATTCGGATACATTGGTGAGGATCTCTATTTCATCCGCTCGTACTACCTGAGTGACGACCTCAGAGACAGTGGCTCGACTCTCACCCGCCTTGACGCAGAGACTGGAGCCGAGACGGATCTCTTCCCGGCAACGATCTCAGGACAGGCGCTGTACATGCCGCTCTACCTAGAGGATCGGGTCATCCTCTATAGGTATCAGCCCGATGAAGGCACATTCGCGGACCCGATCCAAGAGACCGGCACCTGGGTAAGTGACGGCACGGTCGACGGCACCTACCAACTGCCACTATATCAATACAAAGACAGACCTCTGTCATTCGCAGGCGATCGTGCCATGCCGTTTCTGGATGGCGCGATCTTCGACGGCACCTCCGGTTACATCTTTGGAACCCGCGCCGTATGGTACACGGATGGGACGCTTGAGGGGTCGGCTCCGTTGAGCGGCGATATCACCATCGAGTCCACGGGTCAGATTTATCGAGACTGGCAGTCACAACCCTTCGTTCAACTGGATACTGCGTCAGGACCATTGGCTCTTTTCCAAGCGGAAACAGAGGAATACGGAAAGGAGCCCTGGGTGACTGACGGGACACCAGAGGGAACCCGCGTCATAGATATCGCGCCGGGTTCCGACTCTGGTCTTGCTTATGGACCGTTTGCTCCGTTCGGCGATCAAGCCGTGTTTATCGGCGGCACACGTGACACCGGCTACGAATTGTACATCACGGATGGCACCCCGGAAGGCACGCGGCTTCTCTATGAAGACATTCCCGGACCGGCCGCACGGACTGGCAACGATACGAATTTCAGCGACTCCCGCGTCTTCGGAGATACCCTCGTCTTCTCTTGGGGGGGCGAGTTCTGGCGAACCGACGGTACGACCGATGGTACGCGTAGATTCTACTCTGACAGCGACTTCGATGCACTCGGCGCCAGCTTCCCTGAAATTGGCATCTCAAAAGGTCTGAGCGACCTCGAAGTCGGTAAAGGGCTGGCTCCCGGCGGCTTTTCGGCCGCGCTAGAGGTCGGAGATCTCGTTTTTTTCACAGATAGAATAGGCTTCCCGTTCGATCACAGCGTCCACGTGTTTGTCACAGATGGAACCGTGGACGGAACTCTTAGGCTGACTCCAGGCAGCTACTACGAAGGGAGCGACGCACAGACCACGATCCTGTCCGCTTACGGAGATCATGTCCTGTTCATGCTGTCGAACGGCGACGATGATCGCTTCTATGCGACCAACGGGACGGTAGAAGGCACCTTCGAACTCGAGATGGATCTGCCGGAAGGTGTCACCTTCAGCGCCACGGACAGGATCGCCGGGAATCTTCTGTTCTGGGAGGCTGAGAGCTTCCTCGTTTTCGACGATGCGCCCGTATCACCAGGAAATGACGGCATTCGGATGACATCCAGCGGAACGCTGGAAGCCGGCGCTGGCGACGACCGAATCGAGGGCTCAGCCCAAGATGACACCATCATTGGCGGGAGTGGCCACGACAGTATTCATGGTAACGCCGGCGACGACCTGCTGATCGGCGGCGACGTTGCGGATGTCTCGACCGAGACCGGGGCCAAGATCTTCCGGGTGTACCAGGCCACGCTCGCGCGCTTCCCGGACAGCACCGGCTACGGCAACTGGAGCGACCGGCTCGAAAGCGGCGAGCGGACCCTGCTCGAGGTGATCGAGGGCTTCGTGGGCAGCCCGGAATTCCAGGCCACCTACG
>NZ_JBYNAH010000034.1:0-29134 GCF_059781815.1 Salipiger sp.
GCAGCAGCGCGCGGATCGCCGCTTCGTCGCCGGCACCGAAGGGCAGGGGATAGAGCCCCAGCCCCGACATAGTGACCAGCTGCTAGCTCACCCCGATGGCCACGAGGTGGGTGAGCATGGGCAGCGCGATCGCCGGCCCCAGCGTGCCGGCCCGCGCAGTGAGGTCGGCGGCGGCGAGGCCGAAAACAAAGGCCCAGGCCATCACCAGCCAGGCGTTGCCGCCATAGGTGGCCGGCGTCCAGTGCCCGAGGGCGAAGAGCGCCGAGGGTACGATCAGCCAGACCGCAGGATAGGGCAGCCGGGCGGCGAGCTGCGATTGCAGGTAGCCGCGGAACAGCAGCTCTTCGCTGCCGGTCTGAACCAGAAGCGCCGTCAGGGTGAGCGGCAGCAGCACCAGCCAGTGGCCGAAGGGCAGCCCGGGTTGCAGGTCCTGGGCCATGTCCCACGGCGGCAGCGCGCCGATCACCATGTAGAGCAGACCCACTGCGAGGAACACCCGGACGAATTGCCGAACCGCCATCGGCAGCGGGCCAAGGAGGCTGCGGGCGCGGCGGTGGTGGATGAGGTGGGTGGCGGCGATGGTGCCGATCCCCAGCGCGCCCATCGCAAGCAGCAGCACCAGCAACGTTGCGGGTGTGTTGCCGTCCTGAAGCCCGATCAGGAAGGCCCGCGAGGTCTCGGCCGGGACCAGCACTGAGATCACCGCGAAGATCCCCTGCGGCAGCGCGAAGGCCACCAGCACGATCAGGCACAGCCCGATGACCAGCCGCCAGAGCTCGGTGCGGCGGGCGCTGCCGGTCATCAGCAGGAACGGACGGTAGGACATGGCGACGGGTCCGGCAGGGATCGGAGGGCGGGGCGCGCTCCTTCGGTGGATCGGAGATAGGGTCCGAAACAGCCTGCGGCAAGCGCGGCGGTCTTGCGCCGACAACGGTCCAGACCGCATGCGGCAATCATTTCTTGTTTCAACGCAAGTGCTTCGCTATCCCGATCCTGTCAAACACCGAAGAGGAGCGGTTGCCGATGGGGTGGAACATGGCTCTCGCCGGGGTGGCCGGGCTTATGCTGCTGGCCGCCTGCGTGCCGACGTCGGGCAGCGCGCCGCTCGCCAGCGCCGCGCTCGCCGGGGGCGAGGTCGTGGTGGCGGGACCGGATGGCTATTGCGTCGATCCCGTGACGCTGGGCCGGGGCGCGACGCGGAGCTTCGCGGTGCTCGCCTCGTGCAACATCCTGTCGGGCGGCGAGACCGGCTTCTTTGTCGAACCGATGATGGTGACCGTCACCGTCGGCCCGCGCCAGGCGAGCCCGGCGATCCCCGCGCCCGAGTCGCTCGCCGCCGAGGCCGGCCAGCCACTGGTCTCGGGCAGCGCGCGCGACGGTCTGACCACGGCGCTTCTGGGTGGCGGCGGCGCAGAGGTGCTCGACGACGGCGATCCGCGCTACTGGCGCGGGGCCTTTGTCGAGAACGGGCACCTCGTCGGGCTGGCGCTTTACGCGCCCGAAGGCAGCCGCTTTGTCGGGCGCGACGGTGCGGCCATGCTGAGCCGGGTGCATCGCCAGATCATGCGGCTGAGCCCGGAGCTCGCGTCGGTGAGCAGCGCCGCGGCGCCCGGCTGACCGCTGCCGGTCCCGCCGGGGATTTGGCCGTTTATTCGATGCAAAGGATTTGCCATAACTGTTCCAAGGGCCACCGCAGTCAGAGTGGCCGGGACACAAGAGGCAACGGGCGAGGCATATGGCGGGCATCGGCGAGGGGTGGATGAACCGGGCGTTCTCGGCGCTGGTGCTGCGGCGCTGGACCGAGGCGGCGCGCATGGCCGAGACCGCCGATCTGCGCCAGCTGCGCCGCCAGCGCTCCGCCGCGCGGCGCCTCAAGGACCGGCTCGACCGGCTGATCCAGGTGGCGGACGGGCGGCTTGCCCTTCCGGTGCTTGGCAACCAGTCGTTTCCGCGCCCGCACGATGCCGACTGGGCCTGGCGCCCCGAGCTCTGGTGCGGGCCGCTCGCGGTGGCGGGGATGTCCTCGGTGCAGTCGCAGTCGCGGCTCGGTCGCGAGGTGACGTTGTTCCACGACTGCGCCCATTCCGAGATCACCCTGCGCCAGCTGCGCAACACCCGCGAGGCGGACCTCGCGGCCTACGGCTTGCGGCTCGACGTGTTCAAGTTCGACGGCTCCTACCTGTCGCTTGCCATCGACCTGCCCGAGCAAAGCTGCGACGGGCTCAAGCGCAAGCATCTGATCCGCATCGACACCATCGTCGAGATGGAGAAGCCGCTCGAGATCTTCGCCCGGCTCAACATCCGCCACGGCCCCAACACCGAGCAGATCGTGCGCGAGCTGCCGCTGCACGAGCAGGAGATCCGGGTCGAGTTCGACCTGGCCTATACCAAGCTCAACGAGAAGCGGGTCGACCGGATGTGGCTCGACCTGATCTTCGAGGGGCCGGAGATGAACCAGGTGGTGCTGCGGGATCTCACCTTCAGCCGTCGCCCGCGGGCCGAGATGTAACGGAGACACGCGATGAGCGCCTATACGCTGACCAAGACACGGTTCAAGGAAGGGGTCTGGGAAGGGCTTCTGGCCGCCGGGGCCTCTGATGCGCCGACGCCCGAGATCACCGTCGATTTCGAAGGCCGCCCGGTGCGCGGCGTCACCGTGACCGAAACCACCGAGGCCGGGCGCTGGGCGCTTGAGGTGCCGGTGCCGGTGGAGGCGATTTGCGACGGGGTGCAGACCTTCGCGATCCGCGAGGCCGCCAGCGACGAGGTGCTGGGCAGCTTCACCCTGATCGCCGGAGAGGCGCTGGGCGACGATCTGCGCGCCGAGGTCTCGCTGCTGCGGGCCGAGCTCGACATGCTCAAGCGCGCCTTCCGGCGGCACTGCATCGAGACGATGTAGCCGACCGTTCGCACACGAATAGCGGCTTTGCGCCGGCGACTCATTGCATGCAGTCGTGGGAACGGTCACAGTGGCGTGACTGGTATACCATCGGAGCCCACATGACACCGCTGCGCGGCATTGCGCTGAAAATCACCTCGGTCATCCTGTTCGTGATCATGTCCTCGCTGATCAAGGCGTCCGCGAACGTTCCCACCGGGGAGGCGGTGTTCTTCCGCTCTTTCTTTGCCCTTCCGGTGATCATCGGCTGGCTGATCTGGCGCGGCGACCTCGCCACCGGGCTGCGCGCCCGCAAGCCCTCGCTGCACGTGCTGCGTGGCATTGTCGGGGTCTCGGCCATGGGGTTCAACTTCGCGGCGCTGACCCTGCTGCCACTGCCCGAGGTGACTGCACTGGGCTATGCCGCGCCGCTGCTGACGGTGATCTTCGGCGCGGTGCTGCTGGGCGAGCAGGTGCGGCTGTTCCGGCTGTCTGCGGTGGCGATGGGGGTCTTCGGCGTCGGGCTGGTGATGTGGCCGCTGCTGACCGTATCCGAGATGAACGACACGGTGCTGCTGGGCATCGGCTTCGTCATGGCTTCGGCGGTGCTGCGGGCGCTGGTGCAGATCCACATCCGGCGCATGGTGCAGACCGAGCAGACCTCGGCCATCGTGTTCTACTTCACCATGACATCGACGGTCCTGTCGCTGCTGACCATTCCCTTCGGCTGGGTGGTGCCCACCGGGCCCGAGACGGTAATGCTGATCGCCGCGGGGCTGATCGGAGGCGTGGCGCAGATCTGCATCACTTCGGCCTATCGCGGCGCCGAGGCGGGGCTGCTGGCGCCGTTCGACTATGCTTCGATCCTGTTCGCGATCCTGATCGGCTATCTGGTCTTCGCCGAGGTGCCGACCCCGCTGATGCTGCTGGGCTCGGCAGTGGTGATCGCCTCGGGCGTGGCGATCATCCTGCGCGAGCGCTATCTCGGACTGCAGCGCAACCGCGCCCGGCCGAACATGACGCCGCAGGGCTGAGTACCCCAGACGGAGAGAGGGCGTGCCGCAAGGCGGTGCGCCTGCACCGTCAGCCGCCTGCCTCCGGCGCTGCCGTGAAAGCGGTGCATGCAGGGGGCAGACGCGCTCCGGCGGAGCCGGTTCGCCCGGGGAAAGCGGCTGTCAGGCGCTGACCGGTTCGGTCACCGCGCAGGCCAGTTCCAGCCCGTCGCCATAGAGGATGTGTGGTGCGTCGAAGCAAAGCTCGATCAGAGCGACCTCGCGCGTGCCGATCACCCGGATGAATTCGCCATCGGCCAGCCGTTCCGCCGGGACCAGCGCGCGTTCCGCGCCGAAGAGGGCCTTGGCCCGCCAGTCGCGCACCAGGATTTCCTGCGTGGCGGGCAGCACCGCATCGCTGTCGGGGCGGGAATTGCCCAGCGTGCCGGCGCGGATCGCCACTAGCTTCACCCGCTCGCGGCGGCGGTGAATGGCGGTGAGGGTGGCAGTGCCGCTGTCGCGGGTGATGACCCGATCGCCGGGAGAGAGATACTCGACCGGTATCGCGCCATCGAGCGTGAGCACCACCGTGCCCGCAACCAGTGCGTTGAATGTCTGCGACGCCACGATATGCCGTGCAGGGACGATTGCGCCCCCGGTCGTGCCATCGCGCCGGACCGTTTTCGGTTCCATGGGCGCAATCCTGCTGTGTCTGCCTCGTTATTGTCGGGCAGAGTATGGCAAGATTCGGTAAATGTCGCGGCTTTTCCGCGCCGCATTTTCCACTCGCCTTGGCAGCGTGGCTTTGTTAGGACAGCGCGGCGTTAAGCGGGTGTGGCGAAATTGGTAGACGCACCAGATTTAGGTTCTGGCGCCGCAAGGCGTGGGGGTTCAAGTCCCTCCACCCGCACCAACGTATCCCTGCAACCGGTTGGTATCGCGAAAGCCTGGCTTGCGGCCTGCGTCGCACGCCACCCGCTGAGCCGCCGGACGGGATCGCTCCGTCCTTGAACGATGGCCGGTCCCTGCTGTCGCCAGACGGGCTGATGCCTTGCAGCGGATGGGGCGGGATCACGCCTTGGCGACCTTGCGTCCAGAAGGGCGTCTCGACGACCGATGCACCGCGTTTGTTGCCCGGCAGTCGCCGATGAGGGTCGGACCGAGGCGGCATCGGGGCCTCCGTCGCCCCGTCGCCGGGAATCGCCCCAGCCTTCTGTCGGTTCAGATCAGCAGCAAAGCGTCGGCGCCAAGCTCGCCTGCCTGCATGTCGAAGAGCCTGATCTCGCCGGTGTCGTAGGCGAGCACGAGATCGGCACCGTCCTGCACGAAGGCCGCAGCAGCGTCGGCGGCGGTGGCAAAGCCGAATCCGTCGAGCTCGATCCGGTCCCACGGCTCGAGGTCGGCGATCACGTCGTGGCCCCCGTCGGCGTGTCGAAAGCGGAAGCTGTCCGCGTAGAGCCCGCCGAAAAGCAGGTCGTCACCAGCGCCGCCATCGAGGAGATCGTCCAGCCCGAGATGCGCCATCCAGGCCTCGAGAGGGGCGGAGGCCGCCTGCTGGAACTCGGGGCTCTGCGAGATCCCGCGCACAACCTCCTCGCGGGACACCCCGGCCGCGAGCTTCGCGGTCCAGCTCTGCAGGCCCGCCGCCTCGGGCTCCCGGTCGAGGGCGTTGTTGTAGAGCAGCGTCACGAAGGCGGAATCCCCGAGTGCGCCATAGCGGGTCTGGAACTCGCGGGAGCCGGTGAAGCCGGCGACCACGTCGAGAAATGCCGTGCCCTGCGCCAGCCGCGCGGCCCATGTTTCCAGCCCGGCGCTATCCGGCACGCGGTCAAGCGTCGTCTGATAGAGCCGGAAGACATCATCGGCCCAACCCTGCTGGATGGCGGCACGGGAGACGCTTGCCTCCGCTGCAGCGGTCTTGGCCTTGAACTCGGCGCTTTCCGAAATCCCATAGACCACCTCTTCACGAGAGGTGCCGTCCGCAAGCTGTGCGGTCCAGCCTGCGAGGCTGGTCGCATCGGGTTCGCGGCCCAGTGCGTTCTCGTAAAGCAGCGTCACGAACTCGGTGTCGGAGGTCTCGCCGTAGAGCGTCTGGAACTCGCGCGAGCCCACGAAGCCGGCGATGACCTGCACGAGCGGCGTGCCGTCAAGCAGCCGCTCCGTCCAGTTCAGCTGGCCGGTGGCGTCGGGCCAGCGTGCCAGTGTCGCCTTGTAGAGGCGGACGATCTGACCGGAGGCCGGATCGAAGGCGTCATCGAGGGTTTCCCCAAAAAGCAGATCCGGCCCTGCACCACCTGAGAGGCTGTCCTGTCCCGGGCCTCCCCAGATCCGGTCGGTTCCGGCCTGACCGCTCAGCGTGTTCGCGGCCGCGTTGCCGATCAAGATGTCGTTTCCGGCGTCGCCAAGGGCGGTCTCGATCACCACGCCCGCGGCGATCGTGAAGCCGCCACGGACGTCACTCATGTAGGACAGGAAGCCGCCACCACCCTGCTCGGCGCGCAGGGTTGCCGGCCGCAGATCGATCAGCGCGTCTCCGGAGGCCGCGGCCTGGATCGTGTCGCTGCCGCCGGCATCCCAGATGCATTCGTAGAATGTCCCGAGGCCATTTGCCTCCGGCAGGCGGTAGAGGGTGTCGCCGACGGCCCAATCGAGATTTGCCCCGTATTTCTGCTGCAGGACCGCGATATCGAGGGCCATCGGGCCGGCCTCGTAACCGAAGTCGTTCACGTAGGTCCAGTAGCCGTCATAATAGGCCGCCCCATAGGGGCCGCCCGGCCAGCCTTCGTTATAGCCCATCACGGTGTAGACGCCCTGGTTCAGCGCTCCCACGCCATAGGAGCCGCGGGCGGAAATGACGCCTTCGAGGATTGTCGAGCTTCCGCCGGTGTCGTGCGGATGGGCAAGTCCGAGCCCGTGACAGAACTCCTCGAGCAGGGCGGCGTACATGTACCCCCCGCGCGACAGCAACGGGTTGAGACTGTCGGCATCGAGCCAGCCAAGATAATCGGGATCGGTCACCTCGAGCCCGGAATAGGTGTCGCCGGGAGGGATCATGAAGGCCAGCGCATTGTAGGCATCGAGATCGCAGGTCGCGAAGCGGAACTCGGCCAGCGCTTCATTCGTGGTTTCGCGGAACTCGAGGTTGGCGACCTTGCTGATCTGCTCGAGCGCCGAGAAGTACTGGCGCTTCTGATAGGCCGTGAAGCCCTGCGACGGACCGAAATCCGGAAGGCCATCGGGATAGCTGCCAGCCGGCGTGAAATAGACGTCGATGACGGCTTCGGTCACCTCTGTCCCCCAGTCGATGGTGCTTAGCACGGGGGCCGTGTCTGCGGTCAGGGCGATGGCCTCTGCGGGCAGAACCGTGCCCACTGCCGCAGCCTCGCTGGTCAGGGGGGAAAGCGCCCGCACCGGAAGGTCTTCGCCGAAGAGGACATCCCTGCCGGATCCTGCAACGCCGCCGACGGCCCGCTCCGGCGCCTCGCGGGCCGAAGCATCGGCGACATGTGTCGGTCCATCCTCCAAGATCTCGACCATTGCCCGTCCTCCCAAACTGGCCTGCAAGCATGCGCTCTTGTGGCGGCGCGTCGTTGATACGGGTCATGTTGGCTGGCGCGGCGCTTGCTTGCGGGTCCCGGATGCGGCGAGGTCCGCCCTACAGAGATGCCGGTCCAGAGATCTCTTGGCGCGCTCTGGCGCGGCGGTTCGAGGCAACCGTTCGCGTTTTCCGACAAGGGCTTGCGCGACGGCCCGCGGACTCGTTTGAAACGGTCGCGAGCCTTTGAGCGAGGGGCTGGGTCGTTGCGGCGGCGCGCTCGTGAAAATATTCGGTTTCTTCTGTTTCAAGCCCGATCGGAAGGGGGGGCAGGGCGGCGCGCCAGGCGGCAGATCGCTCCTGAAACGGTCCGCCAAGAGCGTTTGGTCGCGGGAGTCCGGCCTCCGAAAACCGCTACTCGGCCCCGATTAGCGGCGCGAATGCGGTCTATTGAGCGTGTCGGGCGGCGTGAAAGGGCTGGCGATGGTCGCGTTATGCGGGCCTCCAGCCGCCGGTTTCGGGCGCTGCCGGCGCGACTCGTCGCATGGTTGTGTCTCCTGTGCTATCCTCCCGAATACCGAGGGCCACCCCGGCCCCGGTTCAGCGGAGGGTAACGTACCGTGTCAGTGACCCTGGATATCCAGCAGCCTCAGCCGTTCGACCTCGTCGGCTCTACGATCCTCATCGCCGGAAATGCCGCCGCCTTCGAGGGCACGCTCACCATCCGCGTGTCGGAGGGGCATGACGAGTTCGAGGGCTTCACGCAGGTCGGGGCGCTGGGGTTGCGGCAGTTTCAGGCCCAGTTCGAGATCCCCGAGACCAACGCCTTCCAGCTCAACCGGCTGTTCCTGACGCTGGCGGACGATACCGGCAACGAGAACGGGCCCTCGGTCACGGTGCCGGTGCTGTTCGGTCCGCGCATCCTGCCGGGCTATACCGGCTGGCAGCCCTACACGGTGGAGCCGGGAGACACGCTCATCAAGATCGCGCAGCAGGTCTATGGCAACAACGCGTTCCAGCCGATCTTCGAGGCCAACCAGCATGTGTTGGCGAGCCCGGACCTGATCTTTCCGGGACAGGTGCTGCGCATCCCGCGCAACGCTCTCTGAGCGCTCCCCGGCATGAAAAAGGGCGCCACTCCGTGAGGAGTGACGCCCGGGAAGTGACCGCGGGATGGCGGTCAGTCGGGGATCAGAATCCGAGGGCCATGCCGTCCTTGCGGGTGTCGCTGCCGCCGGTGAGCGTGCCGGCCTTGCGATCGATCATGATCGCCTGGCTGCCGCCGATCGGGCTGGTCTGGATGGCAAGCGTGTGGCCGCGCGCCTCGAGCTCGGCGCGGGCCTCTTCCGAGACGCCCGGCTCGAGCTGCAGCACACCGCCGAAGCCGAAGCTGCGCGGCATGTCCATCGCCGCCTGCGGGTCCATGCCGAGGTCGAACATGTTCGACAGGAACTGGCCGTGGCCCGCCGCCTGGTACTGGCCGCCCATCACGCCAAAGGGCATCACCGCCTCGCCGTCCTTGCAGACCATGCCGGGGATGATGGTGTGCATCGGGCGCTTCATCGGCGCGATTGCGTTGGGATGGCCCTCGATCAGTCGGAACGAGGCGCCGCGCGAGTGGAACAGCACGCCGGTCTCGGGATCGAGCCGGGTCGAGCCGAAGCCGTGGAAGATCGAGTTGATGAAGGACAGCGCGTTGCCCTCGCCATCGACCACGCAGAGATAGATCGTGTCCTTGTGCTCGGGCTCGTCCCAGAGCGCGGGCGCGCCGGCCTTGGTCATGTCGATGCGCGCGGCGAGCGTGTCGACCACCTCGTCCGAGAGCAGCGTCTCGACCACGCCCTCGCAGGAGGCCGGATCGCCGATCAGCGCGTCGCGGTGATGATAGGCGAGCTTGGCGGCCTCGGCATGGATGTGGATGCGGTCGGCCTCCGACATCTCCGGGCCCATGTCGAATTTCGACAGGATGCGCAGGATCAGCAGCGCCGCGAGGCCCTGGCCGTTGGGCGGGCACTCGTAGATGTCATGGCCGCCGAACTCGGTCGAGATCGGGTCGACCCAGATCGCGGCATCCTTGCCGGCGTGGAAATCCTCTTCGGTCTGCAGACCGCCGAGCGATTGCAGGTGTGCGGCCATCTTGGCGGCGGTCTCGCCCTCATAGAATCCGGCGGCGCCCTTCTCGGCGATCTCGCGCAGGCGTGCGCCGATCAGCGGCTGCGCGTGCCTCTCGCCGACCTTCGGCGCGGCGCCGTTCGGCAGGAAGACCTTGGCGGCGTGCTCGTCCTTGCCCACCAGCGCGGCGTTCTCGGCCCAGTCCATCGCCACGCGCGGGGTCACGACGTAGCCGTTCTCGGCGTAGTGGATGGCGCGGGCGAAGAGCCGCTCGAGCGGCAGCGAGCCGTGATCCTCGTGCAGGCGGCACCAGGCCGAGATCGCGCCGGGGATGGTCACCGCGTGCGGGCTGGTCTGGGGGATCTCGTCGGTGAGGCCGGCGGCCTTCAGCGCCTCGACGGTGGCGGCCTTGGCCGCGCGCCCCGAGCCGTTCAGCGCCTTCACCTTGCCGCCCTTGGGCGCGTAGAGCGCGAAACAGTCGCCGCCGATGCCGGTCATCAGCGGGTCGACCACGCATTGCACCGCCACAGCGCAGATCGCGGCGTCGACGGCATTGCCGCCGGCAGAGAGGATCTCGAGCCCGGCCGCCGTCGACAGCGGGTGCGACGTGGCGATCATGGCATCGGAGGCCAGAGTGCTGGGACGCCGGGCGGAGAAGAAGTCGAACATGGGTCTTTGTGTCCTGCTTTTGATGCTTCGGGTTCCGTGAGTGATGTTTGGCCCTTAGCGGTTTTCGGAGGGCTGAGCCTCCGTCGAAGTGAGCGGGTGAAGACATGCGACGGCCCGCCCGGCGCCTTGCTGGCCGAGCTGCGGGTCGCGCAGCCGGCAATCCTCCTGCGCTGCCGGGCAGCGCGAGGAGAAACGGCAGCCCTTGGGCAGATCCAGAGGGCTCGGGATCTCGCCCGGGAGCGGCTCGGGGATCGGTTCGAAGAACCGCGGAGCCGCCGCCCGGAGGGCTGCGGAATAGGGGTGCGCGGGTGCGTCGAGCACCGCATCCGTGGGGCCGGTCTCGACGATCCGGCCCAGATACATGATGGCGATCTCCTCGCAGAGATAGCTCGCCACGCCAAGGTCGTGGGTGATGAAGACCAGCGTCAGCCCCATGTCGCGCTGCAGGCTGCGCAGCAGCGTCAGCAGCTGCGCCTGAGTCGAGACGTCGAGGCCGGACACGGCCTCGTCGGCCACCAGCACCGAAGGTTCCGAGGCCAGCGCGCGGGCGATGGCGACGCGGCGTACCTGCCCGCCGGAGAGGCCGGAGGGGTAGCGGCTGGCGGCGTCGGTCGGCAGGCCCACCCGGTCGATGAGCTGCGCCACGCGGGCGGCTTCCTCGCCCTTGCGCACGATGTTGAAGTGGCGCAGCGGCTCGGCGATGAGCTGGCCCACGGTCATCCGCGGGTCGAGCGAGCCGCGGGCGTCCTGATAGACCATGGCGACGTCGCGGGCGAACTCGGTGCCACGGGCGCGGGCCTCGCGGATCGGCTTGCCGCGATAGAGCGCGCGGCCGCCGCTCGGGGCGTCGAGGCCGAGAAGCACCCGCAGGAGCGTCGACTTGCCCGAGCCGCTCTCGCCCACCAGCGCCAGCGAGGCGCCCTGCGCGATGCTCAGGCGCACGCCGTCGAGCGCCTTGAGCCCCACGGTGTCGCGGCTGAAGAGGCTGCGGCCGGGCTTTGGCACGGAGAATTCCTGCTCGACCTCGATCAGCTCGAAGACCGGCGGATTGGGCGCCGTTGCGGGGCGCTTGGTCTGGATCTGCGACATGATCATTCCGGGTTCCAGCAGGCGAATTGGTGATCGAGAGGGCTGTCCGCCCCGGCGCGTGCCGGTTGCAGGGGCGGTGCTTCCCCGGCGCAGCGCGGCAGGGCGCGCGGGCAGCGGGTGGCGAAGCGGCAGCCCACGGGCATCTCGCTATGCGGCGGCACCGTGCCCTCGGGCGCGGTGACCTCCTTGGTGCCGATCTCGAGCACGCAGGACTTGAGCTGCTTGGTATAGGGGTGGCGGTGATGCTCGAGGATGTCGCGGGCGGGACCGGATTCGACCACCTGCCCAGCATAGAGCACCACGATGCGGTCGCAGGACTGGCTGGCGAGTGCCAGATCGTGCAGCACGAAGATGCAGCTCGCCCCGCGCGACTTGGTCTGCGCGAGGATGAGCCGCACGATCTGCGCCTGGATGGTGACGTCGAGCGCCGAGGTCGGCTCGTCGGCGAGCAGCAGGTCGGGATTGCAGGCCAGCGCGATGGCGACCATCACGCGCTGCTGCATGCCGCCCGAAAGCTGGTGCGGATAGGCGCTCATCCGGCCCTCGGGGTCGTTGATGCCGACCGAGGTGAAGAGCTCGACGGCGCGGGTCCGCGCCTCGGCTTTCGACAGCCCGAGATTGCGCCGCAGCACGGTGATCAGCTGCCGGCCCACGGTGTAGGACGGGTTCAGCGCCGAGCCGGCATCCTGGAAGATCATCGACAGCCGGCGGCCGCGCAGCTTGACCATCTGGCGCTCGGACAGCGCCAGCAGGTCGCCGGCACCCTCCATCTCGGCCGAGCCCTCGACCTTGGCGCCATCAAGCAGCCGCATCAGCGCCGTGGCGATGGTCGACTTGCCGGCGCCGCTTTCGCCGACGAGCGCGAGGGTCTCGCCCTCGGCCAGCGACAGGGTCACGCGGTCGAGGATCTTGGCGGCGCCGCGATGCACGCTGAGATCGCGGAGGCTGAGGATCGGGGTGGAGGCCATGTCCTTCATGCGCCCCTCCGGAGCTTGGGGTCGAACTCCTCGCGGATGCCGTCGCCGACGATCGACAGGGCGATCAGCAGCAGCGCGAGCGCGAAGCCGGGCATCGCCGACATCCACGCGGCGAAGCTGACGAAGGCGCGGCCCTCGGCGATCATCAGGCCCCAGTCGGGGGTGGGCGGCGTCACGCCGATGCCGAGGAAGGAGAGCGAAGAGGAGACGAGGATCGCCTCGGAGATACGGATGGTGACCTGCACCGCCAGCGGGAAGATCACGTTGGGCAGCACGTGGCGCCAGATCACCTTGAGATAGGGGATCGACATCAGCGTCGCCGCCTCGACGAAGAGCTGCACGCGCACCTGCATCACGTCGGCGCGCACGGTGCGGGCGAAGGGGCCGATCATCGACAGGCCCACAGCCACGACGACCTTGTCGACGCCCTGTCCGAGGATGGCGATGAAGGCCACCGCGAGGATCAGCGAGGGCAGCGCGAGGATCGAGTCGATGAGCCGCATCAGCGCCCATTCCAGCCAGCCGCCGGAGAGGCCGGCGGCCAGCCCGATGACGAGCCCTCCGGCGGCGCCGATCAGCACCGAGAAGATGCCGATGATCAGCGCATAGCGGGCGCCGTAGATGACGCGGCTCAGGATGTCCTGACCGTAGCTGTCGGTGCCCAGCGGGTGGGCCACGCTTGGCGCCTGCATCATCGCGTTGATGTCCTGCATCACCGGATCATAGGGCGCCACGAACGGCGCGAAGGTCGCCGCCAGCACGTAGGCCGCGGCCACGATCAGCGCGATGGTGAAGAACGGGCGCCGCAGGAAGATCGAGCGCCGGCCGGTCCTGGCTTTTTTCGGCGGCTCGGCGGGCGGCAGGGTGGTCGGGGCTTCGGGAGTCTGGATGCTCATTTCCGTGCCCTCAGCCGCGGATCGAGGAAGGGATAGGAGAGGTCCACGAGGAGGTTCACTCCGATGAAGAGGGTGGCGGTCATCATCACGCCGGCCTGCACGACCATGTATTCCCGGCCCAGAACGGCGGAGGTCAGCATCTGGCCGATGCCCGGCAGGTTGAAGACCGTCTCGGTCAGCACCGTGCCCTGCAGCAGCACGCCGAGCTGAAGCCCGAGGATGGTGACAAGCGGCATCGCGATGTTGCGCACGCCATGCACCCAGATCACCCGCCACGACGGTTCGCCGCGCGCGCGGGCGGCGGCGATGTAGGGTTGCTCCATCACCTCGATGAGGGTGGCGCGGGTGAGGCGGGTGATCATGGCGATGAAATAGGTGGACAGCGTCAGTCCGGGCAGGATCATGTGATAGATGCCGCCCCAGAAATCCTGCCATGGCGAGACATAGCCCATCACCGGGAAGAGCTGCATCTTCACCGCGAAGAACCAGATCAGCAGGATGCCGAGCAGGAAGGAAGGGAAGGCGGTGCCGGTCAGGGCCAGCACCGCGGCGCCCGCGTCGAACGCGGTGTCCTTCTTGACCGCCGACAGCACGCCCAGCGGCACGCCGATCAGGATCGCGAAGGCGAGGGAGAAGGAGGCGAGCGTCAGCGTGACGGGCAGCGCCTCCTTGAAGGCATAGGTAAAGATATCCGTCCGGGCGACATAGGACGTGCCCCAATCGCCCTGCACGAACCTCACCGCCCAGTCGGCATATTGCGCGAGGAAGGGCTGATCCAGCCCCAGCTCGGCGGTGAGCGACTCATACGCTTCCTGCGAGTACTCCGATCCCAGCATGATCTGGATCGGGTCGCCCGGCGCCAGCTTCAGAAGTCCGAAGCTGGCCACCGAGACGACGAACAGCACGACAAGCGTCTGCGCGATCTTTCCCAGTGCCTGTCCCCACATCAGGCGAGGCTCACCGTGTGCAGGTTCACGAGGTCGGCGGGGATGTATTCGAAGCCCTGCACCTTGTTCGAGAACACCTTGTAGATCGGCATATGCGCCATCACGGCGATGCCGGCCTCATCCATGAGCAGGTCTTCTGCCTTGTAGTAGAGCTCCTTGCGGGCCTCCGGCTCGAGCAGCACCTGCGCCTGCGCGCAGAGGTCGTCGAACTCGGTGTTGATCCACTTGCCGAAGTTCCACGCGCCGTCCGAGCGGAACTCGGGGTAGAGCGTTTCGTCGGGGTCGAGGTCGGCCACCCACTCGAAGTCGTAGAGGTCGAAATCGCCCTCGTTGCGGCGCTTGACCCAGGCGGCGGGCTCGATCAGCTCGAGGTTCGCCTTGATGCCGATCTGCGCCAGCATCGGTGCCACGGTCTGGGCGACACGGGTGCCGACCGGACCACGCTCGGCCATCATGTAGGTCACCTCAACCTCGCCCTGGTTGGCGGCCTTGGCGCGGAACTCCTTGGCCTTCTCGAGATCGAACCACTGGCCGCGGCCCGAGGTCGCGATGTTGGGGTCGAAGAAGTCGGTCATCGGCGGGGAGATCGGCGTGTAGGCCTGCTGGGCGCGGCCGAAATAGGCCTGCTTCACGAGGGTCTCGCGATCCAGGGCCCAGGCCACGGCGCGGCGCAGGTTGATGTCGTCGAACGGCGACCGGGCGCAGTTCATGCCGAGGAAGGTGTAGTTGCCCTCGATCTCGCCGTAGAGCGTGGCGTTCGGGAAGGCGTCGACCTGGTCCACCAGCTGCATCGGGCAGTCGGTCATGCCGTCAATCTGGCCGGCCATCAGGGCGGCGAGCGCGGTCGAGGCCTCGTTCATCAGCACGAAGGTGACGCGCTCGAGCTTGGGCAGGCCTTCCTCGAAATACTCGGTGTTGGCTTCCAGCTCGATGGCATCGTTCTCGCGCCAGGAGACGAACTTGAACGGGCCGGTGCCGACCGGGTTGCGGCCATAGTCCGCGCCGTATTTCTGCACGGCGGCGGGGCTGACGATGGTGCCGGCGCGGCCGGTCGAGCCGTTCAGGGCGACGGGCAGGAAGGCGTAGGGCTGCGAGAAGTGCAGCTTGAAGGTCAGGTCGTCGACGATTTCGATCTCGTCGAGGAGCGCCAGCTTCCAGGCGTGCGGCGACTTGGGCTCGCCTTCCTTGACGCGCAGCAGCGAGAACTTCACAGCTTCCGCGTTACAGGGGGTGCCGTCGTGGAACATCACGCCTTCGCGCAGCTTGAAGACGTGGGTCTTGTCGTCCTCGAGATCCCAGGTTTCGGCCAGATCGGGCTCGAAGGTCACGTTGGTGCCGTCATAGGCGATCTTGAGCAGGCCGTTGTGGATGTTGTTGATGATCTGGATCGCAGACAGGAACCCGGTGAAGTGCGGGTCCAGCGTATCGATGACCTTGATCGACGCGATCTTGAGGTGGCCGCTCTGCTGGGCGCGGGCGATGCCCGGCGCGCCGCTGGCCGCTGCCGCGGTCAGAAGACCAGCGCCCATCCCCTTGAGCACGGCCCGGCGACCGAATCGCGCCGAGAGGCGCTCGGCCAGGACCTTCTTATGATCGATGTCTTTCATTCGTCTTCTCTCCTGTTGGCATGGTCTCCTCCCTTTTTGTCCTTAGAGGCCAGTGCCTTCGCTGCGGCCCGGTTGGCTCCGGATCTCGCCCGCCCCGGTCTGGTTTCGAGGCGTTTTTGTCGATGTCTCCCTAATCATGCGACGTTCTTATGAATTCAACTTGCGACGACATGTATACATATGCAAGATAAAAGTACCCCAAACATGGGAGGCGGACGACAGATGTCTATTCGGACGGCAGAAAA
Source organism: Salipiger sp. (assembly GCF_059781815.1). Classification (NCBI taxonomy): domain Bacteria; kingdom Pseudomonadati; phylum Pseudomonadota; class Alphaproteobacteria; order Rhodobacterales; family Roseobacteraceae; genus Salipiger; species Salipiger sp. The sequence continues at coordinate 15,948 of NZ_JBYNAH010000034.1, forward strand.
TATCTTCGAGACACTGGTCGACGGCATCGTTGCCGGGCGGATGCCTCCGGGCGAGCCGCTGGTGGAAAAGACCCTGGCCGAGCAATTCGGCGTATCCCGCACCCCGGTGCGCGAGGCGCTGCACCGGCTGGAGCAGGCGAACCTTGCCGAGCGCGGCGCGCGGCGCGCCTTCTTCGTGCGCCAGATGGCGCCGGATGACCTGGCCGAGCTATTCGAGGCCGCGGGCGAGGTCGAGAGCGCGCTTGCGGCGCTGGCCGCCAACCGGATGAGCGAGATCGAGCGCCGCAAGCTCGAGGCGATTCTCGCCGAGGGCCATGCCTGCGACGACCCCGAGGCCTATGGCGAGATCAACGCCCGCTTCCACGACACCATCAAGACCGGGGCGCGCAATGCGATCCTTGCCGCCACGCTCGACGAGATGAACCTGCGCACGCTGGCGTGGCGCGCCGCCAATTTCCACGAAGATGCCACCCGGCTCGAGACCTCGCGCGCCGAGCATCGTGGCATCACCGAAGCCATCCTCGCGCAGGACGCAGAGACCACCCGGAGGCTGATGCGCAGCCACGTGGCTTCGTCCTACATCGTTTTGACCGACATCCTTGCCCGCCGGGCGGAGTGATCCGCGCCGTTGCCGCATAACCGATTCTGGAGACCCACATGCCCGATTTGACGCTGACGCTGGAACTGCTGCTTTTCATGGTGGTGATCGGAGGCTTCGCGGGCGTGCTCGCGGGTCTTCTGGGCGTCGGCGGGGGCATCGTTCTGGTGCCGGCCTTCTTCTTCACTTTCCAGGCGCTGGGCTATGACGGGCCGCAGACCATGCAGGTCTGCCTCGCGACCTCGCTGGCGACGATCATCGTCACCTCGCTGCGCTCGGTGGTCAGTCACAACCGCAAGGGCGCGGTCGACTGGGAGATCCTCAAGGGCTGGGCGCCGGGCATCGTGATCGGCGCCATCGTCGGCGTGCTCGCCGCCTCGGCGCTGAAATCCACCAGCCTGCAGGTGATCTTCGGGGTGCTGGCGCTGGTGATCGGCGCCTACATGGCCTTCGGCAAGCGCAGCTGGCGGCTGGCCGAGGCGATGCCGAGCGGCGGCAAGCAATACATCTATTCGCCTGCGGTGGGCTTCCTGTCGGTGCTGATGGGCATCGGCGGCGGCAGCTTCGGCGTGCCGCTGATGAGTCTGCACAACGTGCCGATCCACCGTGCCGTGGCCACCGCCGCCGGCTTCGGCGTGCTGATCGCGGTGCCCTCGGCGGTGGGCTTCCTGCTGCTGACCATCGAGCCGGGCTCGCGCCCGCCCTTCACCCTCGGCGCGGTGAACCTGCCGGGCTTCCTCGTGGTGATCGCGATGACGCTGCTGACCGCGCCGCTGGGCGTGAAGCTGGCCCACGCCATGGACCCGGCGCCGCTCAAGAAGCTCTTCGGGGCGTTTCTGATCCTCGTGGCGCTCAACATGCTGCGCAAGGCGTTCATGGGCTGACGATCGGCGCCCAGCCGCTGCTTCGAGTTGCCGCATGGTGCATCGGTGCAAACACCGGTTGCCGCCTCCCTCAGAGACGATACCTTGCTCGGGATGCTGCGGCCCGGTGACCGGGGCGCAGGATCGAGCGTGGCAATCCCGGCGTCCTCCCCTCCCGCGATCCGAAAGGGCCGCCTGGTCGGTGCCGGAGCAGAGGCGAGGCAGATGGCGGAACAGGGACGGATCGAGCTCGATCTCTCCGAGACGGCGGCGGAGGCGGTGCTGAGCCTCTCCGGCACGCTGTCGATCCGCAATGTGAGCGCGCTGCGCGACCGCCTCTCCGCCATGAGCTTCGACCGCCCGCTGGTGCTCGACCTTGCTGCGGTCGAGCGAGTCGACACTGCAGGGGCGTGGCTGCTGACCGAGCTGCAAACCCGGGTGGAGGCGACCGGCACGGCGGTCAGCCTGCGCAACGCCAGCGAGACCACGGGCCTTCTGCTCGAGAACGTGCGGCAGGCCATGCCACGCCGCACGGAGAAACCCGCCTCGGCGCGTGGTCTCGAGGCGCTTCTGGAGCAGACTGGCCGGGCGGTGGTCGGGGGCGCGAGGTATTTCGCAGACCTGACCGGCTTTCTGGGCCTGTTCCTCGCCCGGCTCGGGCGGCTTCTGCGCCATCCCTCTCAGTTCCGCCTCACCGCGCTGGTGGCGCATTGCGAGGATGTCGGCTTGCGCGCCGTGCCGATCGTGGCGCTGATGTCGTTCCTGATCGGCGTGGTGCTGGCTTTCCAGGGCTCCGAGCAGCTGCGACAGTTCGGCGCCGAGGTCTTCGTGGTCGACCTGATCGCCATCTCGGTGCTGCGCGAGCTGGGCATCCTGCTGACCGCGATCATCGTGGCGGGCCGCACCGCCTCGGCCTTCACCGCCGCCATCGGCTCGATGAAGATGCGCGAGGAGATCGACGCCATGCGCACGCTCGGGCTCGACCCCGGCGTGATGCTTTTCGTGCCGCGCATCCTCGCGCTGCTCTTGATGCTGCCGATCCTCGGACTAATCGCCGATTTCATGGGCCTTTTCGGCGGCGCACTGATGGCGTGGCTCGAGCTTGGCATCTCGCCGTCGATGTTCGTCACGCGGCTGATCGAGGGCACCGGCGTCGGGCATCTCTTCGTCGGGCTGGTCAAGGCACCGGCCTTCGCGCTGATCATCGGTGTGGTGGGCTGCCACGCGGGCATGCAGGTCAAGGGCAACGCCGAGTCGCTGGGGCGGATGACCTCGGGCGCGGTGGTGGCGGCGATCTTTGCGGTGATCCTCGCCGACGCGCTGTTCTCGGTGTTCTTCGCGAAGGTGGGCATATGACCGAGGCAGAGCGCGAAGCGGTGATCCGGGTGCGCGGGCTGAAGACCCAGTTCGGCACCCACGTGGTGCACGAGAACCTCGACCTCGACGTCTATCGCGGCGAGATCCTCGGCGTGGTCGGGGGCTCGGGCACTGGCAAGTCGGTGCTGCTGCGCACCATCACCGGGCTGCAAACCCCGGCGGCGGGCGAGATCGACGTGTTTGGGGTCGACGTACTGGCCCGCGACGGGGCCGGGCGCGACAGCCTCGACGACCGCTGGGGGGTGATGTTTCAGGATGGCGCGTTGTTCTCGTCGCTGACCGTGCGCGAGAATATCGAGGTGCCGATGAAGGCGGTGCCGGGGCTGGCCCCCGACATCCGGCGCGAGCTGGCGGATCTGAAGATCTCGATGGTCGGGCTGCCCTATCTCGCGGGCGATCTCTACCCTTCGGAGCTTTCGGGCGGGATGCGCAAGCGGGCGGGGCTTGCGCGGGCGCTGGCGCTCGATCCCGAGGTGGTGTTTCTCGATGAGCCCACGGCAGGGCTTGACCCCATCGGCGCGGCGGCCTTCGATACGCTGATCCGAAACCTCAGCACCTCTCTGGGACTCACCGTTTTCCTCGTGACACACGATCTCGACACGCTCTACGCGATCTGCGACCGCATCGCCGTGCTTTCGGAGCGCCGCGTGCTGGTGACCGGCAGCCTCGACGACATGCTCGAGGTCGACGATCCGTGGGTGCGCGAGTATTTTCACGGGCCGCGCGCCCGGGCGGCGTTTGCCGGCACCGCGACAGATACGGAGAGCTGAGGCATGGAGACCCGCGCCAACTATGTGCTGATCGGGGCCTTCACGCTGGCGGGCTTTCTCGCCATGCTGGCGGCCTTCGTGTGGTTCGCCAATATCCAGCTCGACCGTCAGTTCGCCTATTACGACATCGATTTCCCCAGCGTTTCGGGCCTGTCCGACGCGTCCGACGTGCGCTTTTCGGGGCTGCCGGTGGGGCAGGTCGTCGATGTGCGCCTGTCGCCCGAGCGCGACGGCAGGGTGCGGGTGCGCATCGAGATCGGTGCCGACACGCCGGTGCGCAGCGACAGCGTCGCCACCATCGAAGCGCAGGGCGTGACGGGGGTGTCCTACGTGGGCCTGTCTGCCGGCACGCCGGATGCGCCGCTGCTGAGCGAGGTCTCGGAGCAGTCCGTGCCGAGCATCGAGGCCGGCCAGTCGGTGCTGCAATCGCTCACCGAGGACGCGCCCAAGCTGGTCGCGGAAACCTTGCGCGCGGTGCAGGACGTGCGCGAGCTCTTCGGGGACGAAAATCAGGCCAAGGTGCAGAGCATCCTCGACAATATCGACGAATCCTCGGTCGCCTTCGCGCAGGCGCTGGATGATTTCTCGCGCGTCGGCGGGTCGGTCTCCAGCTTTGCCGAGCAGATCGACCGCTTCAACGACACGCTCGACTCGGTCAGCCGCGACGCCTCGGCGACGCTGGCGGATGTGCGCGAGGCGGTGGTCTCGGTTCGCGATCTCTCGGAGGAGGCGCGGGGGGTGCTGGAGCAGGGCGGCGGCACGCTGGAGCGCGCCGACAGCGCCATCGGCTCGGCCGAGCGCTATGTCACCGAGCAGCTCGGCCCGGCGACGGAACAGCTGCAGCGCTCGGTGGCGGATATCGAGACGCGCTTCGCCGCGCTTTCCGAGAGCGCCGGCGGGCTGGTCGAGACCTTCACCGAAACCGGCGTCACTGCCACAGAGCGTCTGACCGAGGCGCGTGAGACGCTGGCGGCCACCAACGAGATGATCGCCGGGATCGGCACGGCGATGCAGAGCGTCGAGGGCGCGGCGCAGGGCTTCGATACGCTGATCGCCGGCGACGGCGCGGCGCTGGTCGACGAGCTGCGCGCCGCCACCGCCGAGGCGACAGAGGTGATCCGGCAGGTTGGCGCGGTGGCCGAAACCGACCTTCCCGCGATCATCGCCGAGATCCGCAGCGCCACCGAGACCGCCTCGGGTGTGGTCTCACGCGTGGGCGAGGATCTATCCTCGGCCTCCGGACAGCTCGACGATCTGGCGCGCAACGCGGGTGAGACCTTCGACAGCGTGCGCGTCACCTTCACCAATGCCAACGACACGCTCTCGGCCATCAACGCCGCGCTCGAGACCGGCGACCGCGCCCTGCGCGCCGCCGAGTCCGCCTTCCAGGGCGCTGACCGGGTGATGAACGAGGAGGTGGCGGGCATCGCCGAGAGCCTGCGCTCGACCCTGGCGCAGCTTGAAAGCGCGGTGGCGCAGGTCGCAGGCGAGGTGCCGGGCGTGACCGAGGAGCTGCGCGCCGCCAGCCGCTCGGCGCAGGCGGCCTTTGCCGAGATCGAGACGGCGGTGGACCAGAGCGCGCCGGCGGTGCGCGCCTTCGCCACCGATGCGCTGCCGCAGTTCGGGCGGCTGGCGGTCGAGACCCGCACCCTGATCAACAACCTCGATGCCCTGGTCGAGAGCCTGCGGCGCGACCCGAGCCGCTTCCTGCTCGACCGGCGCGCCCCGGAATTTGGGCGATAAGGAGATGACCCTCATGCTGCGCCTTTCCCCGCTCCTGTTCGCCGCTGCCCTGTCGGGCTGTGGCGCGCTTTCCGCGCTCGACAAGGCGTCGACGCCGCTCGAGGTCTACGAGCTGCGCACGCCCCCGGTGGCGCAAAGCGGCGCGCGGCGTGGTGTCGAGGTGATCGTCGAAGAGCCGATCGCCAGCGGCTCGCTCGCGACCGAGCGCATCATGATCCGGCCCTCGGCGCTGCAGGCGCAGTACCTGCCGGGCGTGCGATGGGCCGATCCGGCGCCGGCGATGCTGCAGACCATGCTGGTGCGCAGCCTTTCCGAGACCGGCGCGCTGGGGTCGGTCAGCCGCCGCCCGGTCGGGCCGCGCGCGGACTATGCGGTGCTGGGCGAGCTGACGGATTTTCAGGGTGAGGCCACCGAGGGGGACGAGGCCGGGCTCGTGCGGGTGCGCTTCGTGCTCCGCGTGGTGCGCGAAGGCGATGCCCGCGTTGTGGCGACGCGGAGTTTCGAGGCTACCGAGCTGGCGGCCTCGGCCGAACCCGACATCGTCGTTGCCGCCTTCGACAGCGCCACCTCACGGCTGCTGCCCGAGGCGGTGGCCTGGATCGTGGCGCAGGCGCGCTGATCAGAGCTGCGGCGGGCGCCGGTTCGGCCAATCGGTCGCCTGGTGATAGGCATCGCCCATCGCCAGCAGCGCCGCGTCGCTGCCGGTGGCGCCGAAGAGCTGCATCCCCATCGGCAGGCCGTCTTGCGAGAAGCCGGCGGGCATCCCGAGGCAGGGGAGACCGGCAAGGCTCACCGGCACCACGATCTCCATCCAGCGGTGATAGGTGTCCATCTTGCGGCCCGCGATCTCCTCGGGCCAGCGCCACTCGACCGGGAAGGGCCAGACCTGCGCGCTGGGCAGGGCGAGCGCGTCGTATGTCTCGAACAGCCGCGCGGCGCGGCGATACCAGAGCGAGCGGGTCTTGCTGGCCTCGTAGACCGCCTCGGCGCTGAGCCCCTGCCCCTGCTCGATCTCCCACAGCGACTCGGGCTTGGTGAGCGCGCGCTTGGCCGGATCGGCGGCGAGGTCGCGCTTGGCGCCTGCGTTGAGCGCGGCGCGCAGGGTGATCCACGAGGACCAGAGCTTTTCCGCCGGGTAGGGGGCGGAGACCGGCTCGACGATGGCGCCGAGCTCCTCAAAAACCTTCAGCGCCGCCTCCACCGTCTCGAGGATCCCCGGCTCGGTGGCGTAGGCGCCACCCCAGTCGGCCAGCCAGCCGATGCGCTTGCCCTTCAGCCCCTCGCCGAAGCGGGCGGTATAGTCCTCCGCCGCGCGCCCGAAGGGCACCTCGGGGTTGGGCCCCGCAAGCGCCGAGAGCAGCAGCGCCACGTCGCGCGGGTTGCGGGCCATCGGGCCCTCGGTGGCCAGTGTCGTGAGAAACGTGTCGCCGCCCGCATCCGGTGGCACCAGCCCCCAGCTCGGGCGGAAGCCGTAGACGTTGCAGAAGGCGGCGGGGTTGCGCAGCGAACCCATCATGTCCGAGCCGTCGGCGAGCGGCAGCATCCGCGCCGCCAGCGCCGCCGCCGCACCGCCCGAGGATCCTCCGGCGCTGCGCGTGGAATCGTAGGGATTGCGGGTGGCGCCGAAGACCTCGTTGAAGCTGTGCGAGCCGTGGCCCCATTCGGGGGTGTTTGTCTTGCCGATCAGGATCGCCCCGGCCTCGCGCAGGCGCCTGGCCACGAGATCATCCTCGGCGGGCACGAAATCGGCAAAGACTGGCGAGCCGTAGGTGGTCCGCATGCCCTTGGTCGCCACGAGGTCCTTCACCGCGATCGGCAGACCGGCGAGCGGGCCGGGATGCGGCTCGGCGTCCATGGCCTCGGCCTCGGCGAGCAGCTCGTCGCGCGGGCGCAGGGTGACGATGGCGTTGACCTGAGGGTTGGTGGCGTCAATGCGGTCGAGCACTGCCGTCATCAGCTCTCGGGCCGAGATCTGCCGCGCGCGCAGCGCGGCGGCGAGATCCGTGGCGCCGGCATCGGTGAGGGCGGCGGGAAGCTGGGGGGTCATGGGCTGGGCCTCTTCGGATGGTCGGTGTCGTCGATCCGGAAAGGCATGCACTTTCCCGCGGTCGGTCGCGGGCGATGGTTCCCCGCCGGGCAGCGATGGTCAAGCAGCGGTTGGACATTCGATGAGGCGAGGGGGCGGAGATCCTCTCCGGCGGGCGTCGGGGCGGCACCTGGCGCGCCGACCCGCGAGGATCAGTTGATCCGTTCGCCGGTCTCGGGCGCGAAGTAGGAGACCTTGGCGAGGTCGAAGGCGAGGTTGTGCACCGTGCCCGGCGCCGCCTCGGTCTCGGAATGCAGGCGCGCGGTCAGGGGCTTGCCGCCAAGCCGGGTCTGCACGTAGGTGTCGGCGCCCGCGGGCTCGACGATCTCGACCTTGCAGGGCGCTTCCTGCACCAGCTCGCCGACCCGGAACCCGGGCTCCGAGATATCCTCGGGGCGCAGGCCGAGGATGATGTCTGCCGGGAGGCCCTCGGCGCGCGGATCTACGAGCCGGATCGGCTCGAGGTCCGGGCGCTGAATCTCGATCATCGTGCCGCCGCTGCCTCGACTTGTCTTGGCCGGGATCAGGTTCATCGCCGGCGAGCCCATGAAATCGGCCACGAAGAGGTTGGCGGGGCGGTTGTAGATCTCCGAAGGCGTGCCAATCTGCTGGATGATGCCGCCCTTCATCACCACGATCTTGGTGGCCAGCGTCATCGCCTCGATCTGGTCGTGGGTGACGTAGACCATCGAGGCGCCGAGCTTGTGGTGCAGGGTCTTGATCTCGGTGCGCATCTCGACGCGCAGCTTGGCGTCGAGGTTCGACAGCGGCTCGTCGAAGAGGAACAGCTTGGGATCGCGCACCAGCGCCCGGCCCATCGCCACCCGCTGCCGCTGACCGCCCGAGAGCTGGCCGGGGCGGCGATTGAGGAAGGGCTCGATCTGGAGCTGGCGGGCCACCTCTGCGAGCTTGCTCTTCTGGGTCTCGGGATCGACGCCGCGCACCTTCATGCCGAAGGTGATGTTCTTGGCGACGCTCATCGTCGGGTAGAGCGCGTAGGACTGGAACACCATGGCGATGTCGCGGTCCTTGGGCGAGACATGGGTCATGTCGTGACCGTCGATCTTGAGCGTGCCGCCCGAGATCGGCTCGAGGCCGGCGATGCAGTTGAGCAGGGTCGACTTGCCGCAGCCCGAGGGGCCGACGAGCACGAGGAACTCGCCCTTGTCGATCGAGACGTTGATGTCCTTCAGCACCTCGGTCGCGCCGTAGTTCTTGTAGAGATTGGTGATTTCGAGGATCGGGGCCATTTGGGTCATCCTTTGACGGAGCCGGCGGTGAGACCGCGGATGAAGTATTTGCCAGCGACGATGTAGACGAGGAGGGTCGGCAGGGCGGCGATGATCGCGGCGGCCATGTCGACGTTGTATTCCTTCACGCCGGTGGTCGAGTTGACGATGTTGTTGAGCGCAACCGTGACAGGCTGGGTGCCGGCCTGGCTGAACGACACGCCGAACAGGAAGTCATTCCAGATCTGGGTGAACTGCCAGATCACGCTGACCACGATGATCGGGATGCTGAGCGGCAGGAAGATCGCGAAGAAGATCCGCACGAAGCCCGCGCCGTCGACCTTGGCGGCCTTCACCAGCTCGACCGGGATGGTGACATAGTAGTTGCGGAAGAACAGCGTGGTGAAGCCGAGCCCGTAGATCACGTGCACGAAGATCAGCCCCGGGATGGTGCCGGCGATGCCCATGATGCCGAGCATCCGTGCCATCGGCAGCAGCACCACCTGGAACGGGATGAAGCAGCCGAAGAGCATCAGCGCGAAGATGATGTTGGCACCGCGGAAGCGCCACTGCGCGATCACGTAGCCGTTCATCGCGCCCAGCAGGGTCGAGATCAGAACCGCCGGGACGGCGAGCATCACCGAGTTCCAGAAATACGGCTTCACCCCTTCGCACTGGATGCCGGTGCAGGCTTCGGACCAGGCGGTGCGCCAGGCGTCGAAGGTGAGCTCGCGCGGCAGCGACAGCAGGTCGCCGGTGCGGATCTCCTCGAGGCTCTTGAGCGAGGTGGTGACCATCACGAAGAGCGGCATGAGGTAGTAGAGCGCGAACAGGCCAAGCACGATGTAGAGCAGCCAGCGCAGGGCGATCTTGCCGAAGGAACGACCTTTCGGGCGCTCCGAGGCGACGGTGGCGGGGGTTGCGGAGACGTCAGTCATTGCGCGCCCTCAGTTCGGAATAGAGATAGGGAACCACGATGGCGAAGACGACGAGCATCATGATCATCGCCGAGGCCGCGGCCTGGCCGATGTCACCGCGCGAGAAGGCCATTGCGTACATGTAGGTTGCGGGAAGGTCGGTGGCGTAGCCCGGTCCGCCGCCGGTCAGGGCGATGACGAGGTCGAAGGCCTTGATGGCGAGGTGGGCGAGCACGATGAAGGCCGACAGGAATATCGGCGCCATCGAGGGGATGATGATCGAGACATAGACGCGCCATGTCGGGATGCCGTCGATCTGCGCCGCGCGGATGATCTCGGTATCGACCGAGCGCAGGCCCGCGAGGAACAGCGCCATGACGAAGCCAGAGCTCTGCCAGATCGCCGCCAGCACGACGGTATAGATCGCCATGTCCGGGTTCACCAGCCAGTCGAAGGTGAAGTTCTCGTAGCCCCAGCCCTTGACCATCGCCTCGAGCCCGAGGCCCGGGTTGAGGATCCATTTCCACGCCGTACCGGTGACGATCATCGAGAGCGCCATCGGGTAGAGATAGATGGTGCGGATCGCCCCTTCGACGCGGATCTGCTGGTCGAGCAGGATCGCGAGGATCAGGCCGAGGATCATCGACACGCCGATGAACAGGCCGCCGAAGATGTAGAGGTTGTTCATCGCCGTGTCCCAACGCGGCGAGTCGAACAGGCGCTCGTACTGGATGAAGCCTTCGATCTGGTATTTCGGCAGCAGGCGCGAGCGGGTCAGAGACACCCAGGCGGTCCATGCGATGAAGCCGTAAACGAAGATCAGGATCGCGATGAAGCTGGGCGCCAGCACGATCTTTGGCAAATGGGTTTCGAACCACTTGGCCATATTGTCCTCCCCTGAATGTCCCGCCCCGAAAAACGGGGCGGGACGGGTCTTGGTCTGGTGAGGGGCAGAAGCCCCCGGATTACATCGAGTTGGCGACCGCGTCGGCAAGCATCTGGACCGCCTCGTCAGAGGACATGTCCGAGTTGAAATGCGCCGTCACCACGTCGGTGATCGCACCGGCCTGAGCGCCGCGCAGCGCCATGCCGTGGGCATAGGAGGGCAGCAGCGCGCCGGACTCGGACGCGGCAGTCATGTCCTCGGAGGACTTCTGGGCGCACATGTCGAACTCGTCGAGCGACACGTCGGTCCGCACCGGGATCGAGCCCTTGTTCATGTTGAACACCTTCTGGAAGTTCGGGCCGACGATCAGCTTGGCAAGCAGGTCCTGACCGGCCTTCTTGTCGTCGCCGTCGACGTTGAACATCGCGAAGCTGTCGACGTTGTAGAGGTAGCCGTCACCGGGGGTCGACGAGCAGAGGAAGTCTTCGCCCGGCACCTTGCCGGCGGCGAGGAATTCACCCTTGGCCCAGTCGCCCATGATCTGGAACGCGGCTTCGCCGTTCATCACCATCGCGGTGGCGAGGTTCCAGTCGCGGCCCGAGAAGTTGTCGTCGACATAGCCGCGCAGGGTGCGCATCTGGTCGAACGAGGCCTTCATGGTGTCGGAGGTCAGCGCCTCGGGATCGAGATCGACAAGCGCCTTCTGGAAGAACTCCGGCCCGCCAAGGCCAAGCACCACGGTCTCGAACACGGTGGCGTCCTGCCAGGCCTGGCCGCCATGGGCGAGCGGGATCACGCCGGCTTCCTGAAGCTTTTCAGCCGCCGCGTTGAACTCGTCCCAGGTGGTCGGCATCTCGATGCCGTTGGCCTCGAGCACCTCGGCATTGGCCCAGATCCAGTCGACGCGGTGCACGTTCACCGGCGAGGCGCACCAGGTGTCCTCGCACTTCATGTGCGCGGCGATCGAGGCGGGCAGCACGTCGGCCCAGCCTTCGGCCTCGGCCACCGACGAGATGTCGGCCAGAACGCCTTCCTCGTACCATTCCTGGATCGCCGGGCCCTTGAGCTGCACGGCGGTGGGCGCGTTGCCCGAGAGCACGCGGGCGCGCAGCGCGGTCATCGCCGCATCGCCGCCGCCGCCTGCGACCGGCATGTCGGTCCAGGTGCCGCCGTTCTCGGCAAATTCTTCCTGCAGGACGCCGACCGCCTTGGCTTCGCCGCCCGAGGTCCACCAGTGCAGCACCTCGGCCTGAGGCTCGGCATGACCGATGGTCGCAACGGAGAGGGCCAGCGACGAAATCGCGGCCAGAGTGGTATATTTCATGGTGTAGTCCTCCCAAACTAGACTGCCGATCCGGCAGCTCCGACGTAATTTTGCGCCTCGTGAACTGACTCGCGCAAGAGTATTGCGCGGGCTGTTTGCGCCCACAGGATGAGATTTTGGGCAATCCTGTTACAACCTGTTACAGGCTCGCGGATTTTGCTTGCACGTGCTAGCAAGCCGCAGCCCAACGAGGCGCAAAGAAGGAGGGTCATGTGAGCATCTCGAGATTGCTGGTTGTCGATGACGATGACGAGATGCGCGACATGATGACCGAGTTTCTCCGGAAGAACGGCTTCATGGCGCTGGGCGCGGCCTCGCATTCCGAGATCGAGGCGGCGATGTCGGCGGGGCGCATCGACCTCGTCCTGCTCGACGTGATGCTGGGAGACGAGAGCGGGCTCGAGATCTGCGCCCGGCTGCGCCGCGATCAGGACGTGCCGATCATCATGGTCTCGGCGCTGTCGGCGGATCACCAGCGCATGGCGGGATACGAGGTCGGCGCGGACGATTACATCGCCAAGCCGTTCAACCCCGATCTGCTGCTGGCGCGGGTGCGCGCGGTGCTGGCGCGGGCCGGGCGCTCGGCCTCGCTGGCCTACCGGCGGCGCACCAAGACCTTCCGCTTCAACGGCTGGAGCTATGACGCCAAGCGCAACGAGGTGCTCTCGCCCGCCGGCTACCAGGTGGCGCTGTCACGCCGCGAGACGGCGCTCTTGCAGGCCTTCCTCGCCAATCCGCACATTCCGCTCACCCGCGAGGAGATCGCCGCCGCGCTCGACGTGACCGGCGAGGGCGATCCGCATGACGAGGCCCATGGTCGCGCCATCGACGTGCTGGTGGGCCGCCTTCGCTCGAAGATCGAGGCCGCGCCCAAGGATCCGCAGATGCTGCGCACCGAGCGCGGCGTGGGCTATGTCTTTGCCGCCGACGTGACCTCGGAAGACACGTGAGCCGCTGGGGCCTCAGCCTGCGCGACAGCGGCGCGCTCCTGATGTTCGCGGCGATGGCGGCGGGGTTGATCGTGGCGACCATGTGGGGCGTGACACAGGCGCGCTGGAGCAGCTATCTCACCGAAGCCGAGCGCAACGGCATGCTGCTCTACAACACGCTGTCGCGCGGCGCCGTCGCGCCCGAGGGCATCATCATCACGCCGCTCTCGCCGGAGGATCAGGCGCTGGCCGAGAGGGGCGAGTTCTCGCGCATCAGCGGGCTGCCGCGCCCGGCCTATCTCACCATCGCGCCGATCCTGCCCGACGCCACCGGCGGCGCCGGGCTGAGCCTCGTGGTGGTCTCGGACGATCTGCAATACCGGGTCGCCGATCTCGTCACCCATTCGCGCCAGCGCCCGGAGGAGACGCTGGGCCAGCTGACCCGGCTGATGGCGCGCTATTGCA
>NZ_JBYNAH010000035.1:0-28845 GCF_059781815.1 Salipiger sp.
TCGATCAGCGCGATCTCGGCCTCGGCCTGATCGATCTCTGCCCGGCGGACCTGCGTTTCGGCGCGGTTGCGGGCGGCGAGCGCGCGGTCGTACTCGATCAGCTGGCGCTGGCGCTCGGTCACCAGGCGCAGGCGTTCGAGCGCGAGGTCGCGGTCATCGAGCTGCACCAGCACCGCGCCCGCCTCGACCGGGTCGCCGGCGCGGGCGAAGGCCTCGGCGATGAAGCCGTCGAAGGGGGCCGCGACGGTGCGCTGCACCCGGCCCGAGACCTGCGCCTCTGCCGAGATCCGGTCGGGGCCGGTGGCGAACCAGCCGAAGAGCCCGAGCCCGACCAGCACCAGTAGCGCCAGCTTGCGTCCGGCATGGCCGGGGCCGAAGAGCCGCGTGAACTGCTGCCCGAGCGCGATGCCGGCCTTGGTGATCAGCCATCGGTCGTTGCGCCGCTTTTCGTCGAGCACCGGCGCGATCACCGTGCTGACCGCTTCGAGGATCTCGAGATCGGTCTGGGTGAACGGCGTTTCCGAGGGGCGCTCGTAGGTCACGGCGCCGATGAACTGGCCCATCGCGTAGAGCGGCACGGTGAGCACGTGGCCGGAATTCTGCGCGCGGGCGAGCTTCTCATGGCGATGCGCGGCGACCGGATCGGCGCTGTCTTCGGCGGGCCAGAGCACCGGACCACGCTGGTCGATGGCCTCGTCCATCGCCGCGCCAAGCAACCGGACCAGCGCCATCTGCTTGCCGAACTGGGCCGAGTGCGAGATCGCGGCGACCCTGGTCGAGAACATCCCGCGAAAGCCGATCGAGACCCGGTCGCAGCCGAAGCGGGTGGCGAGATCGGTGGCGGCGGCGCGGGTGGCGGTGGCGATGTCCTCGCGCTCGGCCACGGCGATGACCACGTTCAGCGCCTCGATGGCGTGGTCATAGCGCTGCCGGTCGGCCTGCATCGCCTCGCGCCGCACGAGATCGCGCATCCACGCCGCACCCCATTGCAGGCGCCGCATCGCGGCGCGCAGCTCGGCGGCGTCCTCGGGCAGGATCTCGAGCCCGACCGCGCCCTGCGTGCGGCCCTCGACGGTGAGCGGTGTCGCCATCGCGACCAGCCCACCCGAGGGGCGGCCATCGTCGCCCACCGCGCCACGGACCACGCCGCGGTCGTTGTCGAGCGCGGCCTCGGCGGCGGCGAGCAGGATCGCCGAGGGGATCCGGGCCTCGGGCCAGTTGGCCACCGCGCGCGGGCGGCCGCCATCGGGATCGGCGAGGAACACCGCCGTGCCCTCGGCCCCCTCGACCTGCGCCATCATCAGCGGCGCCCAGGCGCGGGCGGCCTCGTCGAGCGCCTCGGCCCGGCTGAGACGGCGCCACGGGCCGGCCTCCCGGACGATCCGCGCCTCGGTCTGCTCCTGCGCCGCGCCCGAGATGCCCAGCCCGTCCTCCATCAGTCCTCGACCTTGAGGATGCCGTGGCGGGCCTCGTATTCACGCAGCACGCCGGTCAGGATCTGGTGCAGGCGCTTGGCCGCGAAGGGGGTCATGATCATCCGGTTGGTCAGATCGACCCGCAGCGGCCCGGTATCGATGGGGTTCCAGCTTCGGTTGGTGCCGAAGAACACCTCGACCTGCTCGCGTGTGCCCTGCACGTTCACCACGTTGGCAAAGCTGGTCTGCATCGCCTCGTCGTTCCAGACCACGGAGGAGCTGCGGCTCTCGCCGCCTTCGCCCGCCGGGGCCTCGAAGCCGTTCTCGTCTTTTGCCAATTGGATCTCCCTCTTTCGGTGCGTTCGGCGGCCCTTTGCGGGGGCCGCCGTCGAAGCCTGTTGCGCTGTTGCCTGCGTCAGTAGGCGGTGTGGTAGTCGCTGACGAAGACCCAGTCGTCCTCGTCCTCATCCGCGAGCCCATCCTCGTTCTCGAGCAGATCGTCGATGACCCAGAGACCGCCCTTGCTGTCGATGTAGGCAAAGAGCGCGCCATCCTCGTCGAGCAGATTGTAGGCCGAGTCCGCCGGGGCATCGTCGGTGGTCTTGAAGGTCACGTCCTTCACGAACTCGCCGAGCTCCGCGTCATAGGAGTAGGAGCCCTTGCCGACGTTCTTGCTCGCCTGCGAGGCGTGGAAGGTGATCTGGATCTCGGAGCTTGCGATGGCGGACTGGATCTCCGGCACCGTGGCGCGCGCCGCCGAGGCCGGGGTCGTGGCGCTCTGCGTCGATGCGCCGGCGCTTGCGCTGGCCGCCGCGGGGGCGATGCCGCCGCCGTAATCCGCGGTCTCGGAGCGGGCGTCGTTGCCGGCGCCGCTGGCGGCGGTGACGCGCACGTCACGCTGCGCCGGGCCGTTGCCGGGCTGCGGATCGGCGGGGGCGCCGTGGGTGTCGCTCCAGTCGGGATCGGACTGGGTGACGATGCCCATCTCGCCCTCGGGCTCGCCGAAGCGGACCGGATCGCTGCCGGTGTCGAGGGCGCGGGTCGGATCGGCCCCGTCGCTCTCGCCCAGAAGGTACCAGAACTCGATCGCGGCGGGAGCCATCAGGCGGTTCACCGTGGGCGCGCCGAAGGGCCGGAACGGCACGATGAAGCTGTTGTACTCGCCGGTCCAGTCATGCAGGCGGTCGCCGCCGGTATTGGCGATCAGCACGTCGCGACCGGCACCGCCGAGGGCGTAATCCTCGTAGCTCTCGTCGGTATCGGTGTCGTCGTTGGTGCCGCCTGCGGTTTCGAGCACATCGTCGGCATTGAGCCAGTCGTCGCCATAGCCGCCATACATCCGGTCGCGCCCGGTGCCTCCGGTGATGGCGTCATTGCCGAGATCCCCGAAGATCACGTCATCGCCATCCGTCGCCACCCCGTTCGAGCTGCGCGGATCGACGGGTCCTTCCGAGGCGTCGTGGTTGAGGAAGAACGTGCCGGCGTTCGGGGTTATCTTGGCGCGCGGGTTGTTCTCGTCGTAATGCGCGAATTCCTCCACCGCGGGATCGTAGGCCAGAAGGCCGCCCGGGTTCACCGGGGTATCCCAGGAGACGATGGTACCGTCCATGGCCTGCGGGTTCTCCGAGAGCGGCAGGGCCTCGGCGCCCGAGATGGCGTCGTCGCCGGCGCCGCCATGCAGGAAATCGTCTCCCCAGCCGCCGAAGATGACGTCATCGGCATAGGCGGGGGTGAACTCCTTGTCCTGCGTGGCCGCGGGGTCGAGGTTGAAGGGCGTCAGGTTGACCGACTTCTTCAGCTGCTCATCGACGTTGATCGTGTAGCGGAAGTTGAAGCTGTTGGGGCCGGTGATCAGGTCGTCGGTGCTGGCGAGCGCTGCGATGCCGTAGAGATCCTCGCCGTAGCTGGTGGAATTGCGGCTGGTCATGATCCGGCCGTCATCGCCGATGACGCCGTCGCTGCCGGTGCCGCCCGAGATCCAGTCGCTGCCCCAGCCGCCGATCAGGTCGTCGTTCTGACCGTCGCCGAACAGCGCGTCGCTGCCCATCTGGCCGTAGATGCTATCATCTCCTGCCTCGCCGTGGATCTCGTCATTGCCGCCATTGTCGCTGAGCGCCGCGGCGTCGTAATCCGGGCCGCCCTCGGTGTAGTCGATCAGCTCTACGGCGCGGACAATGATCCGCTCACCGCCATAGGTATCGTAGTTGAAGCCGAGATAGGCGCCGCTGTCGCTGCCATTGGTGCCGACGATGCGATAGATGTTGCCGTTGTCGCCAAGGATCACGTCGGCGTCGCGGGCATGGCCGTCGATGCCCTCGTCGCCAAGGTCGTTGCGCGAGGCCGCGGTGCCGGAGCCGCCGAAGAGCAGGTCGGCACCGTCCGGGCGCAGGCTCTCGTCACCGGCGAGCCCGGCGAAGAGGCTCGAGCTGCCGCCGATGATATCGTCCTGACCGAGGTTGCCGAAGACCACGTCCTCGCCGCCATTGCCCTCGATATAGTCATCGCCATCGCGGCCTTCGCCTGCGAAATCGTCGACCGAGGGCAGGATGGTGAGCAGCGTGTCGCGCGAGGCGCCCACGGCTCCGGCATCGGCGGTGCCGTCACCGTCGAGATCGATGGAGCCGTCGCCCTGGATCACGTCATTGCCGAGTTGGCCGAAGATCACGTCGCTCTCGGCCCCGCCGGCGATGTAATCGTCGCCATACTCGACCGGGTCTTCGACATCGGAATGATCGAAGAGCTCGATGGCGCGCTGCTGCGTGCCGTCGGGGTTCGCCATGTGGGTCGCGGTGATCAAGGCCTGCGCGTCCTCGGCGCCGCCGATGCCGTAGAGCAGCGTGCCGTCGAGCGCGCGCATCCGCGCGTCGATGCCGGTGCCGGTGCGGTAGATCAGGCCGTTGTCGCCGAGGATGACATCGTCATCTGCGCCGCCGTCGATGGCATCGTCGCCATCATGGGCCAGCGCGCCCTCGTTGTCGGTGTCGACGTTGTGGCCGCCGATCAGGTCGTCGTCGCCGGCCTCGCCGAACAGCCAGTCGTCGCCCTGCTGGCCCATCACGAGATCCTGCCCGGCGCCCGCGAAGACGGTGTCGTTGCCACCGAGCCGGTCGCCGCCGGTGAAAGTGGCCGAAACGTCGAAGGGCATGACCCCGAGGGTCAGCGGCAGGGCGGTCTCGTCGATGTCGCCGGCGATGCGGGCGTGATCGCCCATCACCAGGTCGTTGCCGGCGCCGGCGAGGATGCGGTCGCCGCCGGTGCCGCCGATGATCAGGTCGTTCGAGGCCCCGGTCGAGATCACGTCGTCGCCGCCGTAGCGCCAGTCGGTGTTCTCGATCTCCTGCGCGAGATCGGTGGTGCCGTCGCCTAGGTTGACCCAGGTCACCCGGCCCACGTCGCCCAGCACGATATCGGCCCCGTCGATGCCGCCTGCATCGTCCGCCATGTCGGTGGTGATGGTGTCGCCGCCGGCGCCGCCGAGAACGATGTCCTCGCCGAGCCCGGTGGTCACGGTGTCGTCCCCGCCAGAGGCCTCGGTCAGGGTGATGGCGCTCAGAAGCTCGAGCGGCAGCGCGCCGAGATTGGCCGCGCCGGTGCCGGTGAGCAGCTCGCCATTGTCGCCGAAGACGAGGTTGGCCCCCTGTCCGGCGTCGATGCCGTCGTCGCCGAGCCCGCCCAGCACCACGTCGCCGCCGGCGCCGGTGAGGATGGTGTCGTCGCCGCCCGAGAGCGTGGTCTGGCTGCGGATTGCCGCGATGGTCATCGCGAGGCCCGCGAGCTGCGGCGCGTCGAGCGCGGCCTCGGCCACGACCTCGCCGAGATCGCCGAAGACGATGTTCTCGCCGTCGCCCGCATCGACCTCGTCATCGCCGGTGCCGGCGAGGATCACGTCGGTGCCCGCGGCGGTGGTGATGGTGTCGAAGCCGGCCACCGCCGGGGTCTCGGTGAAGATGTGGTCCACGTCGCTTTCGTCGCCGTCGAGCACCACCATGTCGACGGTGCCGTTGTCGCCGAGCACGATGTTGGCGCCGCCGGTGTCGGTGACGCTGTCATTGCCCGCGCCGCCCAGGACGATGTCGTTGCCGAGGCCCGAGAGGATCTCGTCATTGCCGCCGAAGGCGTCGCGGGTGGTGGTGACGCGGATCACCGCGCCGGTGGTGACGATGCGCTGGGTGCCGGCGACCTGCTCGATCACGCCGAGATCGGCGACCACGATGTCGTCGCCATCGCCCGCGTCGATGCTGTCGCTGCCCGGCAGGCGGGTGTCGGCGCTGTCGAGCGCGGGGGTGGTGACGATGTCGTCGCTGACCACGAGATCGCGCAGCAGCAGGTCGACGGTGAAGCCGTTGTCGCCGTAGACGTGATCGGCCCCGGAGAGCGCCGAGATGTCGTCATTGCCGCTGCCGCCGGCGATGTGGTCGTCGCCCAGCGAGCCGATGATGGTGTCGTTGCCGATGCCGCCATAGATCACCAGTCCGAGCTGGCCGGCGGTGCCGATGGCCGAGGCGTCGATCAGGTCGCCGTGGTCTTCGGGGTATTCCCAGCCGTCGAACACCAGCCCGCCGCCGGTGGGCGCGCCGCCAAGATAATCGTAGCGCGCGCCGTAGGTGTCGGTGTCGCCGTAGATCACCAGCAGGCTCTCGGGCCCGCCGCCGCCCAGCACGGTGATCTCGTCGGAGCCGCCGCCGCCGTGGATCGCGGTGATCGGCAGGTCGACGGTATTGTCGGAGAAGGTGTTGGTGGCGAGCACCGTGAATTCGTCATCCGCGTCGCCCAGCAGCACGTCGACGATCTCGACGTTGTTCATGCTGATGCCCTGCGCGTAGCTGACGATCTCCGAGCCGTCGTGCGCGATGCTCTCGTCGAAATCGACGGTGCCGGTGCCCATGCCGAGCCCGTTGACCAGCAGCCGCTCGCTGCCGTCGGGCAGGGTGGTGGTGGTCATGTAGCCCGCCGCGCCGGTCACGTCGGTGTCGTTGAAGATCTTGACGCGGTCGTTCTGCTCGGTCTCGTCGGTGACGATCTCGAGCTCGATCGGGCCCGGGTCGCTTTCGGTCGGCAGCATCACCGGCGCCAGCAGGGTGCGGTCCTCGATCGGCGCGCCCTCGATGATCAGCGGGCCGAAGACCTTGGAGGTGGTGTGCTCCTCGGCCGGGAACACCTTGGTGATGTAGTCGGTCTCGGAGGGCACGTAGTCGGGATCGGCCTCGAGCGTGACCTCGACCTCCTCGTGCCAGTTGTCGGTGGTGAAGGTGATCTGCGCCGCGGTGACGGTGAAGGTGGCGCTGCCGCTCTCGTTGGTGAGGCTCTTGCCGCCCGAGACGTAGAGCCGCGTGCCATCCGCCGAGACCGCGCCGATCAGCACCGCGCCGTCATTGTCGCCGCTGCCCGAGATGTCGAGCGGCTGGCCCGAGCCGAAGCCGCTGTCCGCCCAGCTCTGCCCGTCGCTGCGCTCGATGTAATCGGCGCCGTCTTCGACCTGCACGAAGCTGACGGTGAGCGTCTCATCCGCCAGCGGGACGAGCGAGACCCGCCCGCCGGGCACGATCCGGGTCTGGCCGTCGTCGAAGATCGAGATGGTGACATCCTGCGTGGGCGCCTTGGTCAGGCGCACGGTGTAGCTGTCGGTCTCGTCATAGGCATCGTCGGCGCTGTCGATCACCACCGTGTCGCCCTGCGTCTCCTGGATCAGCACGCCGGCATCGTCACCGTCGATGGCGGTGAGGGTGAGATCCTGCGCGCTGGCCGAAGCGAAGGTCGGGCCGTCGCTGGTGACGGTGTGGGTGACGATGATGCGCTCGGCATTCTCGACGCCGTCATTGGCCGTGGCAGTGACCGTGACGCTCTGGGCGTCACTCCAGTTCGAGGCGTCGAAGGTGAACACCGTCTGGCTGAAGCTCAGGTCGCCGGAGTTCGAGTTGTCGCTCAGGGTGATGGTCACCGTCTCGCCCGCCGCCGGGGCGCGGGAGAGCTTCAGCGCGTAGCTGTCGGTGATGCCTTGCGCCCCCTCGAGCACCAGCGTCTCCGAGCCGGTCTCGGTGATCTGCAGCTCGGCGAGATCGTTGTCGCGGACCTCGACCACGAGGTTCTGCACCTGCGCGGCGTCGAAGGCCGGGTCGACCGACTGCACCGAGTGGCTGATGACCACGTCGCGGGTGCCCTCGGCGGCGGCATCGTCGAGCGCCTTGATGGTGACGGTCTGGGCCTGATCCCAGTTGCCGGCGTCGAAGGCCAAGACGATGTTCTCGGCGAAATCGCTGCCGTTGTCGCTCAGCAGGACGGAGTCCGCCTCCTGCCCGGCGAGGGTGATGCCGCTCTCGGCGCTGGCGCTGATGGCGAAGGTCTCTTCGACGACAATCTGCGTCGCGCTGACCGAGACGATCTTGTAGACGCCATCGGCATCGCCATCGGCGGTGCCCGAGAGGCGGATCGACTGGTAGGTATCGAAGCCGTCTGCAAGGAAGCTGCCACTGTCGCGGGTGATGGTGCTGCTGCCCTGCGTGAAGCTGATCGCGGTGCCCGAGGCCATCGCCGGGACCGCGAGGTTGCGGTCGGCGCTCGAGGCGCGGGTCGCCGAGACGGTGACATAGACCACGCCGGTCGGCACGTCGGTCAGGCGGATCGAGTAAATGTCGGTCCGCGCGCCATCGGTCTCGCTTACCAGCGTCTCGCCCTGGGTGGCGTCGCCCGCCACCTCCTGGCTGATGAAGATGGCGCCCTGGTTGCCGTCGGCGACGGTGGTGCCGAGTCCTTCGATGAAGGTCTGGTCGTAATCGTCATCAAGGCTGCTGGCCTGGTGGTTGATCAGCCCCGAGCGCCCGGCCAGATCCGCCGAGACGATCTCTTCGGTGACGTCGCCGGTCACGTCGAACGTGTCGGAGCCGAGCCCGCCGATGACGCGGGTCACGGAGCTGGCGGACGTCGACAGGATGAAGAAGCTGTCATCGCCCTCGAGACCGTCGACCTCGAGCAGTTCCTCGGTGTTCGACAGTGAGACGTTGAGACCGGCGCCAAACACACCGTCCTCGGTGATGACGAAGGCGTCGGCGGCCTCGGTGCCCAGCACCACGACCTTGTCAAAGCCCGCCCCGCCGTCGATGTCGAGCGGCGCGTTGATGTTGTAGCGGATCAGGTCGTCGCCGCTGCCGGCGTTGAGCTCGGTCTCGTCCTGCAGCGAGGAGCTGCCATCGCTGTCGAGCAGGAAGGCGCGGACGGTGAACTCGTCATTGCCGCTCTCGCCCTCGAGCTTGAGCTGGGCGCGGTTGGCATAGACGGTGAAGCTGTCCTGGCCCTCGCCGCCGAAGGCGACGGTGGCGAAGCTGATGCCGTCCGAGAGCCAGCCGCGGGTGGTGAGCACGGCGTTGATCTCGTCGCCCGGCGCGATGCCGTTCTCGGTGCTGGCGCTGTTGGGATCGTTGCCGAAGAGCTGGCCGAACTGGAAGCTGTCATCGCCCAAGCCGCCGTCGAGGGTCATGATCGCGGCGTTGTCGTCGGCGATGAAGGTATCATCGCCCGCTTCGCCGAGCAGCGTCACCCGGCCGTTGATGGCGCGGTCGTAATTGATCCGCTCGACGGTCTGCGGGCGGGTCGGATCGTCGCCGCGCATCTGGTCGATATTGCCGTGCAGCAGCGCGAAGAAGGTCGAGCGGCTGAGGAAGACGTCGTCGTCGTCGGTGCCGATCACGACCATGGTGTCGGCATCGAGCGGGCTGCCGGTGTCGAACACGTCGATGATGTAGTCGACCAGTTCGCCCGCGACCGAGCCGTGGGTCTGCAGCAGGATCGCGTCGGAGCCGTCGCCGCCATCGATCCAGAAGCTGTCGGTGGTGCGGTCCTGGCTGACGAGGCGGACGATCTCGACAAGGTCGTCCTCGGAGCCCGCCAGAAGCGTGACATGGCCGGTCATGGTGGTGGCGTCGAGGAAGCGGATGGAATCCGCCCCCGAGCCGCCCTCGACGAGGATCTCGGTGCCGGCAGAGAAGCCGCCGGTCAGAACCATCTGGTCGTCGCCGCTGTCGAGGTTGATCGCGATGTTGCCGCCCGAGACGAAATCGCCCGAGATATCGAGGAAATCGCGGGTCGTGCCGGTGTCGACGGTAAGCGTCGTTCCTGCCGAGAGGAGGCCGGAGATGTCCAGACGGTCCTCGCCCTCGTCGGTGGTGACGGTGAGCGTGGTGCCCGAGAGCACCGTGCCGGAGATATCGAGCAGGTCGATCCCGGTGCCGGTGTCGATGAGGGTCGCGAGCGCTGTGGTCATCGTGCCGGTGACGGTGACGCTGTCTTCGCCCGCGCCGGTCGAGACGGTGCTGTTGCCGCTCGAGGTGGTGGTGCCGGTGATCGTCACCGCGTCCTCGCCGAAGCCGGTGGAGACCGAGAGCTCTCCCGCAAAGACCGAGCCGGTCGCGCTGACGGTGACCGCATCGTCATGGGCGCCGGTGTTCAGCGCCACGGTGCCGAGGGCCTCGACCGCGCCGTCGATCAGCAGGTCGGCCCCGATGCCCTCCCAGCCGGCCAGATCGGCGTTGAGGGTGATGCTGCCGGTCTCGGCGATCAGGCTGGCGCCGGTCTGCACGTGCAGGTCATCCCCGGCGGTGAAGACGATATCCCCGCCGGTTGAGCGGACCTCGACGCCTGCGTTGATGGTGAAGGTGTCGTAATTGTCGGCCGCCGATTCCGTCGCTGTCTCGATGATGTCGCCGGCGGCGAGGATGTCGTTGGCGATGGTGATCGGGCTCGACGCGACGGTGTAGATGTCGCCGCCCGATTGCTGGCCGTAGCCGGCGCTGCCGTCGATGGTCAGCAGCGTCAGCGCACCCTGGTTGTCGACATAGGTGGAGCCGGTGGTCGAGAGCGACTGAAGCGCCCCGATCTCGGTGTAGATCCAGTTGTCTGAGGTGCCGATATCGCCCTGCGCGATCAGGTAGGCGCGCCCGCCGAGCACGTTGCTGGTGTTGGGCGGCTGCACGCCGTTATAGATGCTGCCGACCACGGCGGTGAGATAGGCGGTGGCAAGAAGCGGGTTGCTCTGCGTCACCTCGACGGTGTTGAGCCACAAATCCCCGGCCTGCTCGATCAGGAAGGTGTTCTCGCGGCTGGTCACTGTGACCACGCCGTCGCTGCCCGAGCGGCGGCTGTCGATGTCGAGCTCGTTGCCGAAGGCGCCGATATAGCCGAGATCGGCAGTCAGGGTGATGTTGCCCGCCGCCAGCACGTCGGCGGCGAGGCGCGAGCCGGTGTCGGTGCCGTCGGCGCTGGTCTCGGGGCTGGTCGGATCGACCAGATCGACCGCGTCGAAGATCGACAGCTGGGCGTAGAGCTCCACGTCTCCGCTGCGCGACAGCACGTTGCGGATGTTCATGTCGCCTTCCTGCTCGTAGACGATGACGTCGCCCTCGGCGGTCAGCGTCAGCAGGCCGAGATCGTCGCCCAGATCGCCGCGCGCCTCGACCTCGAGCGCGTTGCCCGCGACGCCGATCGAGCCGGTCTGCGCGGTGAGCGTGATGCTGTCGGCCTCGATGTTCACGAACTCGGTGTTGTTGTGGTCGAGGATCGAGCCCTCGGCCACCAGCGTGACATCGCCGCCCGCCGAGTAGACCGTGTTGATGTTCATGTCGCCGTCGCGCTCGGTGATGTTGATGTCACCGGTGCCGCGTGCTGTCAGGGTCGATCCGACGGTCTGGTCGACATAGACCATGCCATCGCTGCCGATGCCGCCATCGCCGGCCTCGAGCACGAGGTTGTCGGAGGTGATGTTGGTCGACGCGCTGTCGCCGCCATTGCTCAGCTCGCCCTGCGCCCGGACGCGCAGGTTGCCGTCGACCGCCAGCGTGCCGAGCTCGACGGCGTATTCCGAGCCGAGATAGCTCTCGCCGCCGGCGCTGACATCGAGCTGGCCGGTCACCACGATGTCGAGATCCTCGCGCAGCTGCACCTGCACCATGGTCAGCTCGACATATTCGTTCACGTCGAGGGTGACGCCGGTCTCGGTGATCAGGGCGGGGCCGTTCACGGTGATCGTGGTCGCGGTGGCGGCGGTGATCTCGTAAAGGCTTTCGTAATCGTTGGCGTTCTCGGTATCGCCGGCGAGGATCAGCTTCATCCCGGCGCGGTAGTCGGAGAAGTCGCCGTCGCCGCTGACAAGCGTGATGGTGTTGCCGGAAATGTCGACGGTCATGTCTTCGAGATCCACGCCGCGCGGATCGAGCGCGAGGCCCGAGACATGCACCGCGACATTGGTCTCCGACGCGGTCAGCAGCACGCGCGAGCTGTCGAGCTGCAGCGTGGTTCCAGCGTCGGTGATCGCCGCGACGGTGTAGAACGGGCCTTCCTCAGTGGCGTTGGCGCTGTTGCCTTCCACCTGGATGACCTGACCGACGAGATCGGCATCCCAGGTGCCGGAGCTGCGGGTGATTGTGTTGGCCGAGGCGTCGAAATCGACGGTGGCGGCGAAGCGGTCGGTGGTCAGGAAGAACAAATCGTCGCGCTCGGCCGCCGAGAGCAGCACGCGCTCTTCGGGCGTGAGCTCGGTGTCGGGATCGATGGCGATGGACTCGAAGCCCTCGGTCGCACCGATCTGGCCCGAGACGTCGAGCTCGACATTGGCGCCGACGATGTTGGGATCCTCGATCACCGTGTCGGTGTCGGTCACCGGAACCAGGAGGCCCGCGCCGATGGCGTTGATCAGCTCGTCCTCGGTCCAGATCTTGATCGAACCTTCGATCAGCTCGTTCTCTTCGGTGGTGAGCTCGTACTCCCATGCGTCGTCATAGACATCCGGGTCGAGCGGGTTCGTGGCCCCGCCGGTATAGCTGCCCCAGACCGCGTCGAGGTTGCGGTATTGCTCGGTGCGGCTGGTGCGCAGGGTGAGGATGGCATTGGACACGTAGGCCGGCACGTCGCCCGCACCCTCCGAGATCGCCTGCGCGGTGTAGAACTCCTCGTAATAGGTTTCCTCGTCGTCGGTCAGCAGCAGAAGCTGATCGGCGTCATATTCGGGGGCCGAGGGGCGGAAGGTGAGGTAGAAATCCGCCGCCGCCGCGTCGAGCGTAGCGTCGTCCCAGCCGGGATTGGCCTCGGCCAGATCGAGGCGGTACTCCGCGATCTGCGCCAGCCGGGTCTGCCAGTACTGGCGGTATTCCAAGGTCTTGGCGTTGGCCAGCGTGTCCTTGACCTCGTTGACCTTCGCGGTGGCGTTGCCGGTATAGACCTCGTCGCCGTTCTCGTCGGTCTCGTAATCGGTGAGCTTGAGCGCGCCCCAGACGCCGTCGCGCAGCTCGGCCACCGCGCGTTCGTCGGTCTCCTCGATCTGGTTGCCGTCGAGCAGGTCGCCGGAGAGCACGCCGACATAGACGTCGCCCTGCGCCTGGATCTTGAAGAGCCGCAGGTCGCCGTCGGTCTCGACCACGTGGACCGCGCCCTGCAGCGCCGTCGCGGTGAGCAGCGACTGGTCGCGGGTGCCGGTGTCGATCAGGATCGCGCGTGCGGAGGAGCCGATGTCGCCGTCTTCGGAAATCAGGTCGATGGCGTCGGCGGTGATGCCGTGGCCGGTGGTGGCGGCAAGGATCGAGCCCGCCGAGGTGATGACCGCGTCATAGCCGCCATCCGCCGCCGAAATGGTGCCCAGCGTCAGGTCGCCGACCGTCTCGTAGAGGCTGACGATGCCGTCGCTCGCGGTGGCGTCGATGCGCTGTCCGGTGACGCCCTCGACATCCGAGAGATTGACGTGCACGTCCTCGTATTCGGTGCCGATGGCCTTGGCGGTGAGGCCGATGCTGCGGCCGCCGATCTCGCCCGAGATCGCGCCGCCGGTGTTGGTGGTGATGACCCCGGTGGTGTTGAGCTGGGTGTGGCCATAGGCATTGCGCAGCGGCCCGTCGACGGTGATGTCCGAGGCGCCGGCGTTGACGACGATGGAGCCGGCATCGTGGCCGATGAAGGTGATCCCCACCGGGCGGTCGGCCTCGATGGTGTGGGTCACGTATTCGACGCTGTCGGTGATCGTGGTGTACTGGAACCAGCTGTAATTGGTGCCGTACCAGGTCGACCAGTGGTCATAGCCGGTGCGGTTGGGCCCGTTCACATTGCCGATCACCTCGACGCTGTCATAGGTGTAGGCATCGCCGTCCTTGCCGGCGTCGAGATAGAAGTAGTTCGAGTCCGGGACCAGCTCGCCCTCGGTCTTGGTGCTGTCGGTGCGGTCGGGGGCGCGGCTGTCCGGCGCGAAGGCGTCGATGCCGAGCCAGTCGCCCTCGGTCCATTCCTCGACCAGCACCTCGCGGGTGCCCTGCGCCAGCATCCAGCCATAGCGGTAGCCGGCCACCGGGTTGTAGGTGAATTCCTTGTCGGAGCCCTGGCCGACAAAGCCGCTGCCATTGTCGCTGATCTCGACCACGCCCTCGTCGTTGACCTGGTAGATCGTGGTGTAGGGCACGCCTGCGGTGGCGGGCTTTGCCAGATCCTTGATGATCAGCTCGCCGATGCCCCGGGTGGTGGCGTCGAGCTCCTGCACGATGATCTCGGGGGTGTAGCCGTTCGCGAACACCATGCTGTTGGTGATCTCGATCTCGGGATAGCCGCCATAGACGATGATCTCGCCGTTGCGGGTGTTCATCACCCGCGCGGTGATGTCGACATAGCCGCCGCCCGGACGCAGCGGGGTGACCAGCACCGCGCCAAGGCCGGCATTGGCGGTCGGGTCGAAATAGATCTGGAAATCGGGATTGGTGGTCGGCAGCAGGATCGTCGTGGACGAACCGCTCTGGCGGTGCTCGTCGATCTTGGCGCGGGTGGTGTCGTCGAGCACGACGTGGAAGTCTTCCTCGCCCGACTGGATGATGCCGTTGATGTTGAGATACTGGCTCTCGATATAGATCCGGTCGCCGGTGATCGAGGCCTCGGTGGGTTCGTCATCGAGGAAGTCGTCGATTGCGGTCTGATCGACGCGTTCGGCATTCAGCATGCCGGCGGTGCGGTTGACGTAATCGTCGCCGGTCAGATCGGCGGTCTTCCACTTCGAATAGGGCTCGCCGGCGAGGTGGTCCTGCGTGGCGCCGGTGTCGAGGATCGTGGTGCCGTTCGACAGGATGTGGACGTCGAGCCCGTTGACCTCGGCGTTGATGATCACCGAGCCGGTGGACGAGCCGTAGGCCGAGTTGTTGTCGATCGTGATGTCGCCGCGCAGGTTCAGCACCGCGCCCTCGATGAAGAGGTCGGGCCAGACCGCCGTGTTGGTGTCGGGATCGCCATCGTTCAGCACCGCGCCGAGCGCGTCGTAATCGACGAGGATGTTGATCTCGGGAACCCCGCCCGAGGGCGTGGTCGAGGCCGCCGTGAAGCTGAAGTTGGGCGTGACGGTGGTCCAGTAGCCGCCATCCTCCTCGATCACCTCGGCGTTCTCGGCGGTGATCGCGGCGCCCGGATCGTTCAGCAGCGAGACGTCGACGCTGTTGAAATAGACCCCGCCATTGTCCTCGGGGATCTCGGCCCCGTTGATCACCAGATAGGCGGCGGTCTGGTTGGTGATGTTGATCGAGGCATCGCGCGGCGTGTCGAAGGTGCCCGAGCCATAGAGCTGGTCGGTGATGATCTCGACGATGCCCGCCTGTGCGAAGACCGGGTCGACCTCGATGATCTGCACCGTCGGTTGCAGCGGCACCAGTTCGTCCTGATCGATATCGATGACGCCATTGTTGTTGTTGTCGAACCAGTTGGCTTCGCCGAAGGCGAGCATCTCTTCGAGGATCCGGTCGATCTGGTCCTGATAGAATTCCACGAGGTCGGGGTTGACCAGATTGCCGTCGTTGTCGGTGACGTTGTAGAGCGTGAGGTTCTCGCGCGCGATGTCGAGCTGCGCCGAGCGGGTGGTCTCGACCTGCTCGAGCTTCACGGTGAAGGTAATGTCCGACTCAAGCCCGTTGGTGGTCAGATCGAAGGTGCCGGCGCTGTCGGGTCCGGTGATCGAGCTCGGATCGAAGGTCCAGGTCTGCACGCCCGGGCTGGTGGTCGAGGTGCCGATGAAACTGTTGGTGGCGCTGTCGAAGGTGATCGTCAGATCCTTGTTGCGCTGCGCGCCGGTGCGGATCGTGCCGTCATTGACCACGCTGCCGCGCGCCACCGCGACGCCGAAGCCCGGTCCGAGATTGGCGTTGTTGCCGCCAAGCGCCGCGTCTATGGCATCGCCCACCGCCGAGGCCCAGTTCACGGCCTTGGCCTTCACGTCGAGATTGGCGACGCCGTTCTCGTCGGAGAACAGGTTGATGTTGGCATAGCCCTCGAGCAGGGCACCGCTTTCCACGGTGATGGTGTTGTCGGTGATGACCACCGCGCGGGTCTCGAGATCGTCGATCGGGATCAGCGAGCCGGCGAAGTTGTCGACCCGCGCCTTCAGGTTGTGATCATAGATCCGGCGGTCCATGTCGGTGCCGGTGGTCAGGTAGATGTCGCGCCCGGCGGTGACGTCGCCGCCGATGGTGATCAGGTTGTCGGGGGCAAGATCGATCTTGGCGTGACCCAGCGCCACGGTGCCGAGGCCGTAGGTCTCGGATTTCGAGTGCAGGTCGATGTCGTGCAGGCCGTTGGCCTCGAAGATGAGCTCGCCCGCCGCCTCGACCACCGCGTCGTCGCCGACCACGATCTCGGCCAGCAGCGTGTCGGCATGCAGGTCGATATAGGCGCCTGCGCCCGAAAGCGCGCCGGCGGTGAACAGCGCCACGTCATCCTCGATATCGAGCGCGTTGAACGCCTTGGCGATGAAGCTGCCATATGCGTCGGTGGTGGTGATCTGGCTGTGATCGTCGACGATCACACGGGTGTTGAGCACGATGTCGATCTGCGACGAGGACAGGGCGCCGCTGGCAAGCCCGCCGGCATCGCCGTCGAGATGGTTGTCGCTCACGCCCTCCTTGATGACGGTGTTGGTGGCCGCTGCGAAGATGCTCTCGGCGGTGACGGTGGCGCCGGTGGAATCGTTGTCGGCGGTGCCGAAGCGCACCACCACGTCGGCGGTGACGTCGGTATTGGCTTCGGCGCCGTTGCCGGCGATGAGCCCGAAGCTGTCGGTCTTCACCAGCGCGTTCGGGCGCGAGGTGAAGGCGGCGGTGATGTTGAGCCCGCCGGGCACCTCGTCGATCTGGTCAGCATAATAGGCGAGGATCGACGCGTTGTTGGTCTCGACCTCGATCTCGGCGCCGTCGTTGATCTGCGCCAGCACGTCGGCGGTGATGTCGACGCTTGGCGCAGCCCCCGCACCGGCGACCGCGCCGCCCGAGCCTGCGCGGGTGTCGGCCACGGCCTCGGCCTCGCCATCGGCGCTGATGTTGACCAGCGCGGCGGAGATCTCGGCGTTGTTGCCCACCAGCGCATGCGAGCTGACATCGGCCTCGGCATTGGCGATGGAGGCGCCGACCCCCACCAGCCCGAAGGCTGCGGAGTTGGCGTCGGCGTATTGCGAGCTGTCGGCGATGGCCGCGACATCGACCGCGATCAGCGCGGTGATGTCGGCATTGGCGCCGATCTGCGCGGTGACGTTGTCCTCGATGCGGGTCTTGGCCAGCGTGGAGGTGGCCCCGATCAGGCCGCCCGCCGCCGCATGGGCCTCGGCCAGCGCGTTGGTGTTGTTGTTGTATTCGTCGGTGCGGGCTTCGACGCTGAGCGTGTCCACATTCATCGTACCGCCGCCGGTGGCGGTTACGTCGCTCGCGACATAGACGTCGACATAGTTGGCCGAGGCCGCGAAGCCCGAGGCCAGCGAGACGCCCACCGCAAAGCCGTCGGCCATGGTGCGCGAGGTGGCGGCGATGCCGACATCGGTGGCATCGACCTGCACGCCGCTGACGCTGGCGGTGATCTCTGGCGTCACGTCGAGATCGACATAGCTGCCCGCCGCGCCAAAGGCGGCGAAGCCCAGCGACAGCGAGGCGGCGACGGTTTCGGCCTCGACCCGCGGGCGGGCCTCGGCGGTCACGGTCATGTCGCCCGACAGGGTGATGACATCATCGGTGCCGCTGCCCGAGACCAACGCCTCGGTGGTCGAGCTGTTGCGCCCGCGCACCTCGGTGCCGGCGCCGGCGAGGCTGAAGCCGAGCGAGATCGAGGCCGACACGGCTGCGGCTGCGGCTGCGGCATAGGTGTCGCTATCATCTTCGGCGGTGACGTCCAGATTGGCGGCGGTGACATCGGAATTGTCGACCTGCGCGCGGATCGTGTTGTCGACGCTGTTCTCCGACAGGCCCACGGCGATGGAGACCGATCCGCCCACAAGCCCGGCCGAGCCCGCGATGCTGGCGGCACCGACGAAGCTGTCGATGACGGAATTGTCCTGCGCCTCGACGGTCACGGTGTCGCCCGTGGCGACGACGGCGCTGTCGTCGATCTCGGCGATGACGGCGTAGTCGATCTCGTTCAAGGCATCCGAACCGCTGCCGGCCCCGGAGCCCGCCACGGCGCCGCCCGCGATGGCGACGGAGAGCGCCACGACGGTGGCGTCGATGGTGGCGTCGTCCATGCTGGCCAGCACGTCGACATCGCCGCCTGCGGTGACAGAGCTGCCATCGATGGCCGCGAACACGCCCGAGCCGTCGCCGTTGCCGATGCGGTTCTGGGCGAGGCTGGCGCCGATCGAGGCCCCGAAGCCGCCCGCGCCGACCCCGATGGCGGCGGCGGCAGAGAGCACGATGGCGTCGATGGTGCCGTCGCTCTCGGCGCTGACCAGCACGTCGTCCTGCGCATCGATGGTGGCATCGGTGATGCGCGCGGCGGTCGTGCCGGTGATCTCGTTTTCGGCATAGGCGCCGGCGCCCGCAAAGCTCACGCCGACCAGCCCGCCCGAGATGGCAAGCGCCGCGGCGGCGGTGCCGGCGGTGATCGCAGCGGTGTTCATCGCCTCGACGGTGACGTCGCCCACGGTGGTCTCGACACCGTCATCGGCGTTGCGGATCTCGGCCAGCACATCGCTGCCGATGGCGTTGAAGCCGATGCCGATGCCGGCCGAGACCGCCACGCCCACCATGCCGAAGCCCGCCGCGACGGCGACCGAGCCGCCATAGGCGTCGATGGTCGAGCTGTCCTCGGCCGAGACGCTGACCGCATCGGCGCTGATGCCGGTGCCGTCACCGTCGATATAGGCCTCGGTGGTGGCGTCGATGACGTTCTCGGCATAGGCGCCCGAGCCCGCGACCCCCACGCCCACCTGCCCGGCGGCAACCGCGGCGGCGCCTGCGAAGGTGAGGGCGCGGATCGACTGGGCGCTCTCGGCGCTGATCGTCAGATCGCCGGTGAGGTCCATCGTCGTGTCGGAGGCAAAGGCCGAGACCGCCCCGGTGCCTGCCACGGTGTCGCCGGTCAGGTCGCGTCCGATGAAGTTGCGCGCCACCGAAACGCCGATGCCCACGCCGACGCCCACCTGGCCTGCGGCCACGGCGGCGGAGACCGCCAGAACGGCGGCGTTGATCTCGACATCCGAGCGCGCGTCGATCACCACGTCGCCGCTGCCGGTGGTGGTGAGATCGGCGCCTGCGGTGGAGGCGGCGACATTGGTCTGGATGGCGTTGAGCGCCACCGCCCCGGCGCCGGCGATGCCGACCCCGACCTGACCCACCGCGACCGAGAGCGCCGCCGCGCCCGAGACCGCGTTGATGCCGGCCTTGCTGGCAAGGATCTGGCCGTTCACCAAGCTGAGCGCGACCGAGCTGCCTTCCTCGTCGACGGCGGTCCAGCGCTCGCCCTCTTCCAGGGCGGCGACCTTGACCGTGCCCACCAGCTCGAAGCCCTGCGCCCGCAGGGCGTTGGCCACGCTGACGGCGAGGCTTGCATCGCCGGAAAGATCGGCGGCGTTGGGGGTCTCTTCGGCATCCATCTCGGCGACGGCCAGATCGTCGAGCTGGCTCGCGCTGACCGAGATCACCGGATCGGAGAGGCTCTGGCCGATGGGCAGTTCGGGCGTCGAGGCGCTGACCACGATGCCCTGCGCGCCGCTGGTGCTCACCGCGCCATCGGCGATGGTGGCGGTCACGTCATTGGCGATGTTGTTGATCGCGATGGAAATTCCGAGCGAGACCGCAACCCCGGTCTGGCCAAAGGCCGCCGAGACCGCCATCGCCGCCGAGACCGCGTCGATGGTCGAGATGTCGTCGGCATTGACCACCACGTGGTCGGCCTGCACGTCGGTCGCCGCGCCCGCGATGCGGGCCGAGACGTCGGAGTTGATGCGGTTCTCGACCGCCGAGCCACTGCCCGAGACCGCGACGCCGACCTGGCCGCCGGCCACCGCCACCGACCCGGCAAGGCTTGCTGCCTTGATGGCCTGCGTGCTCAGCGCATCGACGATGACGCCGTCATCGGCGGTCACGTCGCTGCCGACGATGGCGGCGTCTACGATGGCTGCTGCCTCGTCGAGGTTGATCAGCTCCCACAGATCGGTGTTGCCGTAATCCTGCGAGTTCAGCGCGTAAGCTGCCGTATTGCCGTCCTCGTCGATGACGTTGTCGGATTGCGTCACCGTCTCGCCGATATAGCGGTAGACATCGCCCTTGCGCGCGCCCTGCTCGATCAGGACGGTGGTCGAATTCTGGGTCAGCTGGGTGACGCTGTCGCCGGTGGTGTTGCTGTATCCAACGGTGCCCTGTTGGTAGCCGATCAGGTTGCGCGACACCGCAACGCCGATGGACGCGCCGACGCCGGTCTGGCCCACCGCAACCGCGGCGGAGGCGGCGATCACGATGGCGTCGATCTCGCCCGAAGCCTCGGAGGTGACCGAGACACCGCCCAGCGTGGCGGTCACGTCGCTGCCCGAGATCAGCGCGCGGGTCTCGCTGCCGATGCGGTTGGTGGCCTCGGCGCCGGCGCCGGAGACCGCGACGGCGGTCTGGCCGAAGCTCGCGGCGATCGAGGCGGCGCCCGCGAAGGCCGAGATGTTCGCGGCGTTCTCGGCCGCGACGCTCAGGTCGCCGGTGCGCGCGGTCACGCCATCGTCGGCGTTCTGGATGCGCGCGATGACGGTGCCGCCGATGTCGTTCTGCGCGAGGCCGAGCCCGATGGAGACGCCGACACCGGTGCTGCCCACCGCGACCGCGACCGAGGCCGCACCCGCAAAGGCATTGATCTCGGAGCTGTTGGTCGCCGAGACGGTGATCGCGTCGCCCTGGGTATCATCTGCGAGGGCACCGGCATCGCCGTCGATGGCGGCGAGCACGTCGACATTGATGGCGTTCTCGTTCCACACGCCCGAGCCCGACACCGCGACCCCGGTGGAGCCCACCGACACCGCGACCGAGCCCGCGAAGGTCAGCGCGTTGATGCTCTGCGCGGCATCGGCGGTGACGAAGAGATCGCCGCCCGCGTTGACGCTGCTGTCGGAGAGCCAGGCCTTCACCTCGAGCGGATCCTCGCCGCCAAAGCCGTCCTCTCCGAGGAAGTTGCGCGCGATGGCGACGCCGATGGAGGCGCCGACCCCGGTGGAGCCGGACACCGCCACGGCGGCGGAGGCGGCAATCACGGCGGCGTTGATGGTGCTGTCGCCCTGCGCGTCGACCACGACGTCGCCGGTGGTGGCGATGGTGGCGTCGTCGATATGGGCCAGCGCAGCCGAGGTCACGACGTTCTGGGCATAGGCGCCGGCGCCGCTCACCGCGATCGAGGTCGAGGAACTGACCGAGACCGATACTGCGGCCGCCGCGGCGATAGCGTTGATGGTGGTGCGCTCGACCACCAGATCGCCGTTGTCGAAGGCGAGCAGGAAGCTGCGGCCCGCGCCGTCGCCGTCGCCATTGCTGTCCTCGACCACGGCC
This sequence comes from Salipiger sp., assembly GCF_059781815.1. Classification (NCBI taxonomy): domain Bacteria; kingdom Pseudomonadati; phylum Pseudomonadota; class Alphaproteobacteria; order Rhodobacterales; family Roseobacteraceae; genus Salipiger; species Salipiger sp. Next base: position 21,194 of record NZ_JBYNAH010000035.1, read on the forward strand.
AGCCACTTGCCGAAGCCGGCGCTGGAGACGCGCAGCGTGTCGGTGGCCGAGATCTGGTCCTGCGGGCCGAGCTGGCCGTTCAGGGCGTCGCGCAGATCGTCGAGGATCGCGGTATCGCCGGCGAGGTCGGTGGCATCGCGAGAGACGGTGTCATCCTCGTCATCGTCGGGTGTGCCATTGTCGTCGTTGACCATCGCCTCCTCGGCGGCGTCGTCGAGATCGTCGCCATCGAAGCCGGGGGTGCTGACGGTAAAGCTCTCGCCCGCCGAGGTTTCGGCCGAGACGATCAGAGAGGTGGTGTCGAGCGGATCGACCGCGCCGGTGCCGCTGACCTCGATATCGGCATCCAGGACATAGGCCTCGGCCTGGTTCGAGATCTCGTTGAGCGAGATCGCGACGCCGAAGGCCACGGACGTGGCGTTGGACGAGGTGCCGACACCGACCGCGACCGAGGCCGCGCCGGTGATGCTGTCGATGGTGGAGCGGTCGAAGGCCTGCACCCGGCCACTGGCCAGCTCCAGCGTGCTGCCGCCGTCACCGCTGATATAGGCCGCTGCGTCCGAGGCGATGCGGTTGCGCGAGAAGCTGCCAGTGCCGCCGACCGCGATGCCGGACTTGCCGACCGCCACCGCCACGGCGCCCGCGAGCACCAGCGAGCTGATGCTCTGCTGGGTCAGCGCCTCGATCTCGAGCGCGGCATCGGTGCCGAGCGCGGTGGTGATGCTGCTGTCATCGAGATGCGCCGAAGTCAGCGCGCCCTCGCGCGAAAGGCCGACCTGCTTCCATTTCTGGGTGTCGCCGTAATCCTCGATCGAGAGGTCGACGGCGCTGACCTGATCCTCGCCGACATATTCGTAGAACCGCCCGCGATGGGCACCCTCGGTGACCTCGACCACGTCGCCCTCGGCGAGCGCGGTGCTGTCGTCGCTCTGGTGGTCGGCTGATACGGCGCTGTCCTGCCAGCCGATCATGTTGTCCGAGATCGAGGCGCCGATGGCCACGGCGGTGCTGTCGCCCGAGATCGACACCGAGACCGAGGCCGCCACGGCGACCACGGTGGCATCGATGCGCGAGACGGATTCCGACTGGATGGAGACGGAGTCGGCCACCAGAGCGCTGTCCACGATACTGGCCTCGGCGCCGCCGAAGAGCCGGTTGACCGCGACCGCGCCGCCGACCGAGACGCCCACCGCGTTGCCGTCCGCCGCGCCCGAGACGCTGGCGGCGACAGCGGCTGCGGTGGATTCGATCACCCCGTCACGGCTGGCGATGATGGCGATCTCGCCCGTGGTCGCCTCGACCCCGCTCGACGCGATGCCCGCATCGACCGTGTTGCGCAGGGTGTTGCGGGCAATCGAGGTGGCCACGGCCACCGAGAGCGATTTGCCGGTGCCGACCGCGATGGAGGCGGAGGCCGCGATGTTTTCGGCGTGGATCAGGCTGGTATCGCGCGCCGAGACCGAGACGTCGCCGGTGGCGGTCTCGACCGTGGGCGCGTCGATGATGCGGGCCTCGGCGGCGGAGGAGCCGCGGTTCATCGCCACGATGGGCGCGACGGTGATGGATGTGTTGTCCTCGAGCGCGATGGAGGTGGCGAGCGCTGCGTTCAGGATATCCGCGGTCAGGTCCATGTCGCTGACGGCGTCGACCGAGACCCCGGTCTCGGCTGAGACCTCGCTGCGTTCGATGCTGGCCGAGGCCATGGCCGGGATCTCGTCGGCGGGCAGCAGGCCAAAGAGCGCGTCGATGGTGTTGAAGAGCACGTTCTGGCTGTTCACGCCGATGGAGTTGAAGGCCAGCGTCACGCCGATGCCATAGCTGCTGCCGCCGCCCTCGGCGACGGTGGTCATGTCGATGTCGCTGTCGATCAGCGCGGTGTTGGCCGCGGTGACGCTGACCGCGCCAAGCAGGCTCTCGACATCGCTGTCCTCGAGCGAGGCCTCGGCGGTCGAGAGCACCACGTTGGTGGCGATGAGCGCGTTGACCGCGAGCGTGGTGCCGCCTTCGCCGAAGGCGCTGCCGCCATCGGCGGAGATGTCGCCGATATTGTGCGCCTCGATGCCGGCATCCTCGGTGGCGATGATGGCAATGTCGCCGGTGGCAGTGTCGACGGTGGCCTCGTCGATGCGGGCGATCACGCCGCCGCGCACGTCGTTCATGGCGACCATGCCACCGCCAGCGGTGGCGTCGGATTTCGAGAAGTTGAGGTTGATGCCCGGCGGCAGCAGGCTCTCGATGTCGAGCGGATCGACCTTCACCCAGTCGGACTCGGCATCGTAGTCGAGGGTCGAGAGATCGACATCGGTGCCGGTCTGGTCGGCGCCGAAATAGATGTAGAGCGCCTCGCGCTCGGCTTTTGTCTCGTCGTAATCGTCGGCGATATAGACCATGTCGCCGAAGGTCACGCCGCGCTGCACGCCCGAGCGAGTGGTGTATTTGTACTCGTTCACCACGTTCTCGAGCGTCGTGAAGATGATCCCGAGGCCTGCGTCATTGGTGACGGTGGTGGTCACCTCGAGCGTGTTTGTGACGTCGATATGGTTGGTGTCGGTGGCCTCGACCCGCACGCCGGTGCCGGCGTCGATGTCGTTGGCATAGCCGGTATCGTCTCCGACATCGGTCCACAGGGTCGGGCCGAAGGTCTCGGAGGCGAGGTCGATCACCGCCTCGGGGCCGCTGTACTCGTAGACCGTGCCGTCGAGCGCGATGACCCGGTCGCCGGTCTCGACCCGCTGCTCGCCGTCGCCCTGCCGGAGGTTGGCCACGTCGATATAGGCCTTGGCCGCGCCCGAGACCTTGTTGGTCGCCACGATGGCGCCCACGGCGGTGCCGCTGGCGTTCTCGAGCGCGGCCGCCGCCGAGGTGGCCTCGTTGGTGGTGATGGCGATGATCTCGGCATCGTTGGTGGCGAGCACCTCGAGCTTGCCGTCGGCGCTGACGCTGGAGTTCAGGATGTAGGCCTCGGCATCGACCGGGGCCTCGCCGTTGAAGGCCGAGGAGATCAGCGGATCGCCCATGATGCCGTCGAGCGTGTTGAAGAGCACGTTCGAGGGCTCCCAGCCCACCGAGTTGAAGGCCAGAAGCAACCCGACGCCGGTGTCGCCGCTGCCGACCATGGCGATGTTGTTTGCGGTGAGGCGCGCGGTGTTCATCGCCTCGACCCGGACGTTGCCAAGGCCGCTGCCGTCATCTGCGGCGGTCAGCGCGCTGTCGATCACCGCCGCGTCGGCGCCGCCCTGCAGCACGTTGGTGGCGATGACGCCGTTGAAGGCGATGGACTTGCCCTCGCCGAGATTGCTGCCGCCCGAGGAGGAGGTGGAGGCATCGACGTTGGCCTCCATCGTGGCGTTTTCGATCGCCTCGACGACGATCTCGCCATCATCGGCGCCCACGGAGGCGCCGCGGATCTCGGCCAGCACGTCCGAGCGCAGGTCGTTCAGCACCACCAGCGTGCCGACGCCGATGGAATCGCTCTTGGAGACATTGCCGAAGCTCGGGATGCCCTGCGTCACCTGCGTGGGCTTCCAGAGGTTCTTGTCCTCGTAGTTTACGTTATTGATATCTATGATGCTTTCGGTCCCGAGATACTCGTAGACCCCGCCCGCGATGCCGCCGCCGCTATAGCCGTCGTCAAGACGCACCAGCTCGCCGAACTTGACCGTCACCTCCTGCATGCCGGCGCCGCTGAGCGCCAGCCAGTCGGCCTGCTGGAGATCGTTGAGGGTCTCTGCCGCGACCGCCTGACCGCCATCGTTGGTGGTGGTCGAGCTGCTGACCAGCTTGGAGTTCGACCACAGGCCGATGTCGTCGCTGGCGCGCACGGTGACGCTGCCGCCGGCGCTGACTTCGGTGAGCGCAGGCGCGTCCTCGTTGTCGATCACCGCGTAGGCGCGGCCGCTCACCTTGTTCGAGGCCAGCACCACGCCGACGCTCTTGCCGTTGGCATCGGTCTGGGCCGAGGCCTCGGAGACGGTGGAGTTCGACACCGTGGCGTTGAGCTTCTCGGTCGAGAGTGCCTCGACAGTGAGGTCGGTGCCGGCGCTCAGGGCGCTGTCGATCACCAGCGCGCGGGCCATGGACGGGTCTTCGCCGTCGAGCGCCTCGGAGATCAGCGGATCGCCGACCAGCGCGTCGACCGCGTTGAACAGCAGGTTCGAGGCCTCCCAGCCCAGCGTGTTGAACGCCAGCGTCACGCCGACGCCGGTGTCGCCGGTGTTGGTCTCGGTCTGGGTGGTGGCGTCGAGCACGGCGCGGTTGTCGGCGAGGATGTCGATGGCGCCGCCCGCGTCGAGCACGCTGTCGCGCACCAGCGTGTTGGCCGAGGCGCGCACCATGTTGGTGGCGATGGTGGCGTTGACCGCGAGGGACTCGCCGGTGCCCCAGGCGCTGCCGCCCGAGGAGGTGACGTTCGAGGTGAGGCGCGCCAGCATGGTGGCGTCGGCCTCGGAGGAAACGGTGATGTCGCCGGAGGTCGCCGTCAGGTCGACGGCGTCGACGCTGGCGCGGGCCTCGGAGCGCACATCGTTGGTGACCACGATGCCGCCCACCGCGCGCGAGTTGCTCTCGGCGAGGTTGCCGACATTGGGGAAGATGTCCTGCGGCTCGACATTGCCGTTGAGCACCGTCCAGTTGTCTTCGTTGTCGAGGCCGAGCCCCGCGATGTCGGCAAGGTCGTAGCTCTGGATCGGGCCGGAATACTGGTAGTACTTGCCCGCCTCGGCGCCGCCGTTGGAGCCGATATAGATCACGTTGCCTTCGATCAGGGTCTGGGTGCCCGAGAACGAGGTGTAGACATACTCGTTCTGCAGCGCCTGATTGGCCAGCGCGGTGAAGGCGTCCATGTTGTTGGACACCACCGCCGAGATCTCGATATTGCTGTCGGCGCGGATATGCGCGTTGTCCGAGGCCGAGACGGTGACGTTGCCGCCGGCGGTGACGCTGCCCTCGGGCAGGGTGCCGTCCTTCAGCTGCCAGTCGGCACTGTTGGCATAGTCCTGCGCCGCATCGCTGAGGTCGATGCTGAGCGCGGCGTTGCCAAGGGCGAAATCGCCGGGCTGGGCGTCGAGCACGTCGAAGAGCACGATCGGGTCATAGCCCGGCTCGCGCGGGTCGGTTTCGGTCGAGGCGAGGGTGGGGCCGGAATAGACCACGATGTCGCCCTCGGACCAGATGCCGTGATCCTCGTGCAGGCGGATGCGGTCGCCGGCCTCGAGGATCTGCACATCGCTGCGCGAGGAGTAGAGGAAGCTCTGGTCCGCGCCCTGATCGGCGCCGACATATTCGTAGACCGCAGCGCCCACGCTCACCGTGTCGCCGGTGCTCAGCGTCTCGGGCGTGTCGGCGTCGTCATGGGTGGTGGTCGTGGTGTTGTGGATCCATGCGGCGGTGTCCGAGGCGATCCGGTTGGTTGCCAGTAGCCCGCCGCCGGCGGTGCCGTTGGCGCCGTATTTCAGATCCTTGATGCCCTTGCCCTTGTTGTCCTCCTTGGAGCCTTCGACATAGGCGTCGAACAGGGCGCGGTTGTTCTTGGCGATGGCCGAGGTCTCGTTGCCGACGCGGGCGTCGAGCAGGTTGGCCTCGAGCAGCACCAGCGTGCCCTCGCGGTTCTCGATGATCCAGGTGCGGCCGACCTCGTCGGAGACATACCAGCGGAACTGAGTCTCGACCGTCTCGACCGACAGGCTGCCCTCGAAGCCGATGCTGGCGGCCTCGAACTCGGCCTGCAGATCGGCAAGCGCGTCGGCGTCGCCAGCCTCGTCCTCGTCGTCGAGCAGCTTTTCGTCGGCCATGTCGTCGAGCAGCTGCGCGGTGGTGTTGGCGAAGACGATGTCGGTGAGCTCGGCGCTGGTCTCGGCGGTGACCGAGACGTCGCCCGAGGCGTTGACGACGGAATCCTCGATATAGGCCTGCGCGCCCACCGGCTCGGCCTCGATCAAGTAGTCGGAGCCGAGGATCGCATCGATGGTCTGGAACAGCACGTTGCTGCCGTCGAAGCCCACCGAGTTGAACGCCACGACCACGTTGATCGCATCGCTCGCGCCAGTCATCGAGCTGAGCGTCGTGGCCTCGAGCACCGCGAGGTTCAGCGCCTCGACCGAGACGTCCCCGGCAGTGGCGGTGACGTTGCTCTCGGTGATCCGCGCCGAGGCGCGCGAGTTCAGCTCGTTGGTGACCATCAGGCCGCCATAGGTCTCGGTGGCGTTGATGGTCGAGCCGTCGATGGCCTTCATCGTGGCGCGCTCGCGGGCCTCGACCGAGACCGAGGCGCCGGTGACATCGTAATCGTCGATATAGGCGCTGGCGCCGCCCTCGGCCTCGTTGCGGCTGACCATGACGTAATAGGCCTTGGCCGAGCCGGTCTTGATGCCCGCGCCCTTGGCCGCCACGCCGATCAGGGCGGGCGGGATGACATTGGTCTCGTCGAGCTCCTTCCAGAGGTCGATATCGGTGAAATCGGTGGTCGCCAGCGGCACCGAGGTGCCCGAGCCCATGTACTGGAAGCGCTTGCCATGCAGGTCGCTGTTGGCGTGGTTGGTGCCGATGAAGACCCGGTCGCCGAAGACCAGCGCCGGGGAGCCGGACTCGGTGGTGTACTGGTAGGTGTCGAGCAGCTCCTGCGCGAGGTTGTTGAGCAGCCCGAGGCCGAGGTCGTTGGTGCGCGAGGCGCCGGTATCGACCAGCGTCTGGCTCTCGAGCACGACCTCGTCGCTGGCCGCGACGCGCACCATGCCGGCGGCGGAGGTCACGCTCTCGCCCGAGGGGGTGCTGTCGGTGTCGTCGATCAGCGCCGAAGCGGCGCCGGCCAGCATGTTGGAGGCCAATACGCCCTGTGCCGCCATCGCCTCGGCGCCCTGGAAGGCCGAGGGATCGGAGCTGACATCGGTGCCGATGCGGGCGGTGAGCTCAGCGGCGTTGGTGGCGGTGACGGAGACGCCGGTCTGCCCGGCGACGGTGCTGTCGATGATCCGGGCCTCGGCGTCGGAGAAGCTCTTGTCGCCGATATCGGTGCCGATCAGGGCGTCGACGGTCTGGAACAGGATGTTCTCGGCCTCGTAGCCCAGCGTGTTGAAGGCGATGAGCACGCCGACGCTGTCGCCCGCCGAGCTGATCGCCGCATCGAGCTGCGCGTCGAGCGAAGCGATGTTGTCGGCCTGCACCGAGACCGCGCCGGCGGTGGAGAGCACATCGGCCGATTGCTCGACCGTGGCCAGCGCGCTTGCATTGGCGGTGTTGACCACGATGAGCGCGCCCACGGCAACGGAGTCGCCCTTGTCGCCCTGCACCGAGCCGCCGCCCGAGCTTGATACGCCGACATCGCCGGTCGAGGTCAGGCTCGCCATCTCGACCGCCTTCACGGTCATGTCGCCGACGGATTCCACGTCGGCATTGGAGATCCGCGCCACCGCCTGCGCGTCGAAGGTGTTGCGCACGGCCATGCCGCCGACGCCGACGCTGTCGCTGTCGGTGAGGTTGTTGCCGGTGGGGATCAGCTCGGTCTCGGGCACCCGCATCCAGAAATCGGTGTCCTCGAAATCGGTGTCGAGCAGGTCGATCTGGTCGGTGCCGTCGCCCATGTATTGATAGATCGTGCCGGCCTCGCCATTGGCGTCGTTGAAGGCCAACCAGTCGTAATCGAGCCCGACGCGGTCGCC